>NZ_JADQBD010000100.1:0-7389 GCF_017808115.1 Chryseobacterium sp. RR2-3-20
GTTTTTTTTACTAATTTTAACAAGATGAAAAAGCATCGGCTTCACGCAGTCTGAATTGAACTTTCAGTTAAATCCAGCCCGCACTTCGCCAATACTTTTTCCGTTAGCAGAAATTACATTAGACAATTTTAAGTGAAATTAAAAATTAGAATAGATCAAGTTTTCTGTTTGTAAAAATGATATATTTACAAAAAATAAAAATATGCCAATACCTTTATTAATTTGGGGCGGAATCGCCTTGGGAGCAGCTTTACTAGGAGGAGGTGGAATTTATGCAGTTAATATCAACAACATAAAAGGCAAAAGATTTACTATTTTAGGAACTAGAGCTAGTGGTAAAACTAGTTTACATAAATTCTTATCAGAAGGTGAGCTTCCTTCAGACTATGTCGCATCAGCAGAGGAAAAAATTAAAGATAATTATTTTAAGCTAAAAGATTTAAAGTTAAGAATTAAAAGTTCTACAGATATTGGAGGAGATATGAGATTTGAACAAAGATGGAAAGACTTGATTTCAAAAGGCGATTATATTTGCTATATGATTAAAATGGATAAAATATGCAGTTCTGACGAGACAGATTATAGATCGAAAGTTGTTAGACACATTCAATTTATTTTAAAGCATATGCAGGATGTAAAAATAGAAAGTCCCCTATATTTGGTATTTTCATTTTGTGATTTAGTAGGCGAATTTCAATCTGACGATGAAAAATTTATGGAAAGTTTTAAGAAAAATAATTTGGAATTATTCCCTGAAAATACAGCTTACTTTTTTGGACATTTAAATGATAAGACAGGGGCAGAAAATCTTTGCAGGGGGCTACTAGGAAAAATATCAGAAAACAAATAGAATGGAAAGTATTATTTGGATACAAAATTCTGACGAAGATAAGGATGATTTTATGTATGAAAATTTTTCTCCAATGCATCAGGAAAATATGCACCAACAACAGCAATATATCTCCGAAATGCTAAACTCCAAAAAAAGGGCGAGAGAGATACTTTTAGAGCCTTATCTTAAAATATATAATAAAGGAGATCTATATTTAATTGATTTAAAATCTGAAGACTTAGACAAATATGGTCGCAAAGGTGCTTCTATGATTTTCATCAAGAATTATAATCCTGAGGTTGATGAGATTGTTCTTAGGGCGCAGCTAGCAAAAATATTTTCTAATACAGGAACCATAGTTTCAGAAGAGTTTTTAAACAGAATTTTCTCTGCATTGATTAAAAAAAAAAGCAATAACCTAATTAATTATTATAGCATCGCAACAATATTTGTATTGTTATTAATAATTTTATTTGTATTAAAAAAATAATAAATGAATCTACAAAATGTACCAATAAACGAAAGGCAAATAGTCTATTTTATTGATGACAAAGAGGTTGAAAATCTACCCCATTACGATGAGGGTAAAAAGCTTCTGTTATCTAATGAAATTCAATTAATTCCTCTAAGCGAAACCGAGGAATTTTTGTCGCAATTTAATATTATTGACGGTAAATATCCAACAAATCAAACAATATTAGTTCTTTCACCTACTGATCCAACTAAGTATGCTGAAGTTGAGGAAAGCACCTCGCAATTTGCTTTACATAAATTAAATTTGATTATCCGCCTCTGTCAACTTCTAGGTGCCAAAAAAGTGACAATTGAAGACATTTATACAGAGAATGAAGATTCAGAGATAAAAACAAAAACTGGGGCCGAATATACCGTAACTTCTGTTAATGTAGAAACTTCAAAACAAAAACAAAACGAATTAGAGAAATATATTGGGTATACCTCTACATTCCAGGGAGCAGAAAGCAATTATGAGATGGCTAAAACTTTTCTGAAGAAAAATCATCTTAGTGGAGATGTATTCCTTTCTAATTTGGTCGAAATGTTTGATCCATTATTTTCTGCAAATCCCTTAAATGTTATTACACAAGAAATTAAACTAGCTAGTGTCTCTACTAATACTTTTAATCTATTAGCAAATTTAAAAGTGCCTGTTGGAGGTGGTCAATTCACATTAAATAAAAAAAATGTTTCGAAGAAAAATTATTTTCTCAAAATAAATATTGAATTGTAACTATTGTTTTTTTATAAATTCCGATATGTCGCATATAACCTATAAACCTTGGATTGGCAAAAATTATGGTAAGTCCAAATATGGTAAATTACTAATTATTGGCGATAGCCATTATTTCAACAATTCCTTACCTCAAAATTTATCAGAATTTACTTGTAATCAGATCGCTGAATTAGATATAATTTCAAGTAACTTTCATAGAGCAATCCTTACTACATTTGGACATAATAAACATCAGGATTTTTGGGAAAATATAGCTTTTGCTAATGCAATTCAAAGTCCTTTTAGTTTTTCAGCTCAAGAACCAACTAATCATGAAAAGGATATGGCTGAACAAGCTTTTAAAGAATATTTAAGCCTGACCACTCCTGACAAAGTTATTGTATTTTCTAGTCGTTTATGGGAGCATTTTTTTAATAAACCAGGATGGGGAAATCATTATGACAAAATTGATAACCGATGGAATATTAGAGAGCTTGAATACAAAGGTGGTAAATGTAAGGCCCTAGGTATTTATCATCCTTCCGCCAGAAAATATGATAGTAAGTATTTTTCAGAAGTTATAAAGAACTTTATGCATAAATATTAAAAAAAATCTAAGAATAATAGGTTCTATCGTAACTTCTGCTAACATTGTATTGGCAAAATGCGGGGTTAAATACAAAATTGAAAAATTCCACCACTTTCGCCGCCGCTATTTTTCCATTCCACATATTTTTTGTAGTTTAGTTTCATGGAAAAAATATCGGCTCAGCTTGGTCGAACTTGAACTAAAGTTCTTCGTTTCTCCCGCACTTCGCCAATACTTTTTCCGTTATCTGCTATTTCACTAAAACAGCGTATCAATAAGACTTGAGAGAATTTTAATGGAAATTTGGAAAAAACATAAAGAATTTAATTACGAAATTTCCAACTTCGGGAATGTAAGACGAATTGGAAAAAAATATGTGGACAAAAACGGCGTTGAGAAACAAAAAGAAACAAAATTTTTGAAGCCTTCTTTGGTTGGTGGATTTACAGCGCAAGTTGCTTTCTCAAAAACTGAAAATAAAAATACAACCGTTAAATATTTCAGCCTGAATAAATTAGTTGCTGAAAATTTTCTTCCCGAACCGAGCGAAGACCAAATTTTATTGGAACACATTGACGGAAATCCTCTGAATAATCGTGCTGATAATTTGAAATGGATTACGAGAAGCGAATGGAACATTAAAAATGCTAAAATGATTGAAAAAAGGACAAAAAATGCGCTAAAAGTCCGCGCTAAAAACTCAAAAATTAAAAAAACCGCAAAAAGAAACAGCAGATAACAGTGTATTGGCAAAAGACGGGGTGAATATTGTCTTTGAGAATTCAGTTAACAATATCCGCAAAAATGCTTTTCATATTTCTTTTTTTAGTAATTTAGAAATCTGAAAAAGCATTTTGCTCAGGTTCGGTCTTCCTTTGAAATTGTCAGCAAAGTAGCCCGTCCTTCGCCAATACTTTTTCCGTTGTGCGCAATATTAGAAGCGCGGTATCAAAAAGAAATTTCGGTCTGAAAAATCAAAATTTTGACCTGAATTTAAACTTCTAAAACTGACTAAAATCTGAAATTCTTTGCGCTAATCTTCCTAAATCCAGAAAAAAATTTACGAAAAACTTACGGATTTGAGTATCAAAAATTGTGCTTGACCTTTACAAATTTGCGCTTAACGGCGTGAATAAATTCTTCGTGAATAATTTTTCTAAAATCCGTGAATAAAATTCTGAAAATCTTTGCGATTTCGTGGGTGAAAAAAATTGTCGTGCTTGATTTTTAATTCTCTGACCTGAATTTAACGGGTTAAATCCAAGTCGCCGAACTAAAAATACTGCGCACAACATGGGTTTGGCAAAAGCGGGGATGAGAGCTATTATTTAGATGATTTCAGCACTTTTCGCCGCAAAAAACCATTTCGCTTTTATTTTTTTGTAAATTTGAAAAAGCGAAAATGGTTTTTGCTTAGTCCAGGATTAGTTGGAAGTTTTGTCATTCTAAGCCCCGCCTTCGCCAATACTTTTTCCGTTAGCGGAAACCCTTGGAGAACTCAAGAAAAAATGAGTAAAATAACTTAATCCTATAAAAATGTTTGATTTTCGTTTACAAGTATTTCACAAAGTAGCAAAACGACTTAATTTTACAAAAGCTGCCGAAGAATTATTTATTACGCAGCCAGCAGTTTCAAAACACATACAAGAAATTGAAAGTTTTCTGAAAACTAAACTTTTTGAAAGAAATGGCTCAAAGGTAAAATTAACAAAAGCAGGAATTATATTATTTTCTCATACCGAAAAAATTTTTGAAACCTATCGTAATTTAGAATTTGAAATTAATTCTCTTTCTCAAAATTTCAACGGAAAATTAAGAATTGGTGCGAGTACAACAATTGCTCAATATCTTTTACCTGAAATTTTAGCATCGTTTCATAAAAAATTTGACCAACTTATCGTTTCTTTAGAAGCTAATAATACAGAACAAATTGAAATTGCGCTGCAAAAAAATGAAATTGATTTGGGTATCATAGAAGGAAAATCCAAAAAGGCCTATCTAAAATATACTGAATTTGTCAAAGACGAAATTGTTTTAGTTTCAAATAGCACAAATCCTCTCTCAAAAAGACAAAACATTACTATTGAGGAGCTGAAAAACATTCCTCTCTTGTTTCGCGAGCAAGGATCAGGAACACTAGAAGTTATTGCACATCATTTAAAATCTTTGAATGTAAAAATTTCAGATTTAAAAATTGAAATGCAATTAGGCAGCACTGAAAGTATTAAAAATTATATACTTCACAGCAACACTATGGCTTTTATATCATTACATTCCATATACAAAGAACTTAAAGAAAATAAATTTACAATAATAGATGTTCAAAATTTATCTATCGAAAGGAGTTTTTACTTTATCCAACAACAAGGTCAAGTTGAGGCTTTACCCGAATTATTTATGAAATTTGCCAATCATTATAACTTTAAGTAATGACGCATAACTTTTTACAATTTCCAACATATCCTTTATTTCCAGAAAATTGTACCAACAATAATATATAAAGTAAGATGGAAAATCAAAAAGGATTCAAAAATTTATTAGACAAAAGTATAACCACTAGAGAAGTGATTTTTTTATTAGCAGTTGTACTCTGCTTGTCTCCATTAGTATCACCGCCAATTGCCTTACTTATGGGTTTAATAATTGCGCAATTTATTGGACATCCATATTTACATCTAAATCATAAAGCAACTCATATATTATTACAGGTTTCTGTTGTTGGTTTGGGCTTTGGAATGAATGTTACAAGTGCATTAAAAGCGGGTAAAGAAGGTATTTTATTTACAATAGTTTCTATTATTGGAACATTAGTAATTGGTTTCTTTATGGGTAAGTTTTTAAAGATAGAAAAAAAGACTTCTTATTTAATATCAGCTGGAACAGCCATTTGTGGTGGAAGTGCTATTGCTGCTATTTCTCCTGTAATAAAGGCAGAAGAAAAACAGATATCGGTTGCATTAGGAACCATATTTATTCTAAATTCTGCAGCCTTATTTTTATTTCCTTTTATTGGGCATCAGTTAAATTTATCACAATCACAATTTGGAATGTGGTGTGCAATTGCTATTCACGATACCAGTTCAGTTGTAGGTGCAGCAAGTAAATATGGTCCGCAAGCTTTAGAGATTGCTACAACTGTTAAACTAGCACGAGCATTATGGATAATTCCTGTTGCTTTTTTATCAACTTTTATTTTTAAAAATAAAAACAGTAAAATAAAAATTCCTTACTTTATTGGATTATTTGTTCTTGCAATGATTGCAAATACCTATATTCCCTTTGTTCAGCAATACAATCATTATTTAACAAATATTGCAAAAGCAGGATTAACGCTTACCTTGTTTTTAATAGGATGTGGATTGAACAGAAAAACAATATCTTCTGTTGGATTTAAACCATTAATTCAAGGTGTAATTCTATGGGTGATTATAGCAACTGCTGCACTTTGGGCTGTAACAACTTTAACAAACTAATAAATTCAAAATATGAAAAATAAATTCAAAATTGGAATGTTAATACTATTCTTTAGTATTATTGCTACCAAAACTCAAGCGCAACAAATCTTTGACGGCAACATAAAAAATAATTCTTTAGCAATAAGTCCAACCGAAAATATTGCATTAGCATCAAACAGCGACGTAAATTTCGTAAGTGTTTATAATCTAAAATCTCGTAAATTAATAAAAAAGATACCTGGATTCATCAGTCCAAGAAACATCATTTTTTCGCCTGATGGAATGAAGTTTTACATCACTGACAGCAGCACCGGATTTTTAACTGTACTGGAAACAAAGAACTTTAAAATCATTGAAAAATATGCGGTAGGCTTTGGAGCATTTGGTTCAGCAATTAGCAACAATGGTCAAGAAATTTATATTAATAATGAGGCAACAAATACAGTAACGGTAATTGACCTTTCAAGTAAATCGGTAAAAAAAATAATAACAGGTTTTGCCGAACCAAGACAAGGTATTAAATTAAACGCAACAAATACAAAGATTTACGTGACCAATTTTGCCAGCGACGCTATTTCTGTTGTGGACGCAGCAACTTTAAAAATCGATACAACTATTACTGGTTTTAGCAAAATAAGAGCTATCTCTATTACTAAAGATGGTGAAACATTATTTGCTGCTAATAGTGGATCCAATTCCATTGCAGTAGTTAATTTAAATACAGGTATAATCGCTAAAACAATTTCTGTAGGCAAAGATCCTTATGGCGCATCATTATCTTCAGATGAAAACATTTTATTGAGTGGAAATAAAGAAGATAATTCTCTTTCAATAATTGATGTACCAACACTAACTAATATTGGAGTGATAACAGGATTTAATGAACCAAGACAAGCGATTGTTTACTCTAAAAACGGTAAAAATGTATTTGTACTAAACAAAGATTTATCTATTAGTGTAGTTAATCTTTCTGAAAAGAAAATAATATATAGTATTCAGAATTAATAAATTTCCTAAAAAAGGTAAAAGGGCTATCCGCTAACATGGGTTTTGCAAGATGCGGGGTTGAAGGAAATCTTAGAAATATTCTATAAAATACCCGCAAAAAACCATTTCATTTTTTTTTTTTGTAAATTTGAAAAAATGAAAATGGTTTTTGCTAGAGATTGGTTCTCCTCCCGACTTTCGGTTGCAGTAGCCCGCACCTCGCATTCTATGACAAAATCCAAATAAAAACTGTTAAAAATTCTATTTTTTTTCATGAGGCAAACGCGTAAGTATC
>NZ_JADQBD010000101.1:0-7169 GCF_017808115.1 Chryseobacterium sp. RR2-3-20
CTGTCCCAAAATGTGCTGAAAAACTGAATAAATTCATATCTAATTGTTTGATTACTACAAATATACAAAAGTTATGATAAATTACGGATATTCATAAAACTTTTAATCAATTTTACATTCGGCTCGACATAAATTGTTTTTATATTTTTATTATTTGAAATATTAAGTTCCTTTATAGCAGTTCCATAAAAATAAAGTTGGTAAATCTTAAGGTTTTTTGAAATATTTACTTCTGTCAAGTTTTTACAACCGTCAAGATTCAAACTTTCAAGATTTATATATTTACTTGCATCAAAATTTGTAAAGTTGTTATCTCCCAAATATAGTAGTTGAATTTGATTATTTAGTTTTATCTCGTTTAAATTTGACTTTGCGCCGTATAAAATTTTAAGATTTTTTATTCTTGATAAATCAATTTCTTGAGGGTTTTGATTTTGGCTAATTCCCAAAATTTCCAATTTCTCTAATTTATTTAGTGGTGAAAAATCTCTTATATAATTTCGGTTAAGAATTAATTCCTTTAAATTTTTAAAATTTTCAATTCCCGAAATATTTGTAATATTTTTTTGTGTTAAATTTAGTTCAGTAACATTTAATATTTCATTTTCTTCAAAATATCCGTTTTTATTTAAGTCAATATTGTTTTCATAAAGAGCATTTGTGAAGTTTTGATCCAAATATATTTTCTTATGTGGTTGACAATTATATAACAAATAATTCAGAATCAATAGACATAAAATTAATTTTGATTTCATTTTGCGGGATATTTTGTAAAATTTCTGCTAACGAGAAAAGTATTTTTGTTGTGCGGGCTTTCTATGACTGAGTTTTCAAAGATTTCCAACCTTAGCAAAAATGCTTTTTTCTTTTGCTAAAATACGAAACTTAGGAAAAGAAAAAGCATTTTTTGCGGAATTATTTTGATGAATTTTCATATTTTGTATTCAACCCCGCATAACATAAATACTATGTTAGCGGAAGTGCTTTTTATTTTTTCTGGTAGATTATTTTATAAATTCCAAAAAATAAAGAAATAAAAAGTAAAATTATAATTAGAGTTATTACAATTCCAATAACACACAAATTTTGTCCTGAAGATGCAGAAATGCATTCTCCAAATTCAGTTTCATATTGTTTACTTACAGCATTATTTATCCAAGCATAAGCAAAAATTGGAAGTAATAATATTGAAATTATGATTAGAAAATAGTATTTTTTCATCGCATATAAAAAAGATAAATTGAAAAATTAATCATTCCAGCCAATTCACTTTTTTCAATTTTAGGATATTTTTCAGAATAATAATTTAGCATTTTTTCAGAGTCAAAATCGTTTAAATCAGCATAATTTGATTTGGATTTATGATAAAACTTGGATTTGCTAGTTTTTGAAATTTCCGTAAATAAATCATTTCTTAGTTTTCTTAAATATTCAACAGTTTCTTGGTCATAATTTCCGAGTTTGTTATATTTCAGTCGTCTTTTTATTTTTGACTCAATTTCTTTTTTATCAGATTCATTAAATTCATATGCTAAATCAGAAAAGCAAATAAATTCATAAGATTGACTTTGAGTTTCCATTTAGATTTTTCTTTTTGTAAAGCGGTTTGTATAGCATTTCCGCTAACGGAAAAAGTATTGGCGAAGTGCGGGCTTTTTGGCTGAAAATGAACAACTTAAAGCTGCAATTAGCAAAAAACTTTTTCGTTTTTCAAACTTACAAAAAAATTGGAAAACGAAAAGTTTTTTTGCGACAAAATATCTGAAAATTTTCAATTTTGTACTTCCTCCCGCATTTTGCCAATACAATGTTAGCAGAAGTTGTTTTATCTAATACTATCAATAACGGCAACTTTTCCAAATTGCTCATCACTGTATATTTTGAAATATACATCAATTTCGCCATCAAAATGTCCATTTTTACTGTTTTCGTATTTATTTTCCGAATACTGAAATTTTTCAGATCCAATAATTGGGAATGAATAAATTGTGTCTTTTTTCAAATTGCTAAAAGAAAAAATTGTTGTTATGTTTTCTAAATTCTACTTTTTATAAAGTTTTAATATTTTAAGATTGTGTTCATCAAAATTTGCAACATATCTTGATTGATATAAGTCAAATCCACGAACGTGAAATTATGAAATTTCGCTTTTCGAGTTCTTACTTAGAAAACCAATTTCATCATAATTAATTCTGATGGGTAATTTATTCTCTATCTCATTGGGATGTTAAATTTTTTTATCACATCTGAAAATCAAAAATAAGAATAATAAAAACGAGTAAATATTTTTCATTTTTATTTAATTCTCTTAAATATTCTATATAAAAAATAAATTCCAAAAATCAGTATTACAAAACATAAAGTTTGAATCCAAAACAATCCAGAGCTAAAAGACTCAATAATATTTTCCATTTATTTTGTTTTAAGGTGCGGTTTTGATACAATTTCTGCTAACGGAAAAAGTATTTGCGAAGTGCGGGCTTTCGAAGAACGAAAAGTTCAAGAAAGACTGTACGAAGCAAATTGCTTTTTCGTGGAACTAAATTACTAAAAAATGTGGAACGAAAAGCAAGTTGCGGCAAAATATTACAAATAGTTTAACTTGCATTTCACCCCGCATTTTGCAAATACCATGTTATCGGCAGTCGCTGTCGCAATTCATTGAAGTAATCGTTCTAATTCTTTTTCAACATAATTTTGCTGATGCTTTTTTTTGTATTCGAACCACCTTTGCCTGTAATCAATTTCGTAATCAATTATATTCTTGAATCCTCTGAAAGGTTTTTGTTTCTGCAATGCATTCAAAAGTTTGTCTTTTAATAACGAATTTTCAGAAATATTCTCCGCAAATGATTTCATGATTTCAAAAGAAAAAGTGGAATCCCATCTTTCCACTTCTATGTAATTCCCCCAATTATCATCTAATTCCTTTTTTTGATCTTCCCACATTTCTTCATCAGAAAATGGAGCATCAAAATCTGGAAAAGAGCAAATATTAAGGTTCGTAGTATTTATGAAAACTTGCATTCCACAATCGAAATTATTTTCAATTTCATCAATGAGCTTTTTAAGTTGAACATTCATCGCATATTAATTACAAAATTTAAAGACAAATTCTATTACAACAACTTTGGGGCGATTGCCGATAACGGAAAAAGTATTGGCGAAGTGCGGGCTAAATAGAACGAAAAGTTCAATTTAGGCTGAACGTAGCCGATGCTTTTTTCGGATTGTTAAATTAAGAAAAAAATCAATACGAAAAAGCAGCGGCGGATAAATATTTCAAATCTTTATAGTTTGCACTTCCTCCCGCATTTTGCCAATACAATGTTATGCGACGTTTTTATATTCTATACAATATCATACCGAATTTTTCGTGCAAAATTTTATAAATAATTTTATATATCAACTCTTGACTTTCTTCTATACTCATAATTTTTTTAGGTGGTTGTTGATTGGTTCTACCATGTCTAGCGAAATAACCTAAAACCTCGTAATTATTTGCAGTGTGAGTGAAAATTTTAATATCATTTTCAAATTCTTTCAATAATCCTAATGACTTCTCCTGATGTAAAAAGTATTTTAGATCATCATAAATCATATATAACAATTTATAATCTGTATTTCTTGAGAGAAGAAAAAACAAATTGGTTAAAAATTTATTTTTTATTATTTGAGAAAATAAATCATAAACAGGATTGTGAGTTTTAGACTCAATTGAGTTTTTTAATGTAGAAATATCGAAATCAATAAAATATAGTTCAGGTTCATAAATTGGAGCAGCAATATTTTTTTTAGTTCCAAATTCATACAACGCATCAAGAGTAAAATATTTTTTTGATCTCTTTTCACAAAGTTTAAAAATTCCTTCAAATATTGATATAATTTGATATGCTCTTTTTATAATATCATCTTTATTATCTAATTCGTTTAATGCTAATGATGAAAAATAAAATGAAGATAAATGATTGTCATCATGTAGTTCCGACCAAAACATAGCGTCATAAGTAGAATTATTTGTTGACAAAAGTTCTTCAACGCGAATACTTGATGATGCTAAAAAAAAATATTTAAAATCCATAGATGATTACTGTGAGTTTTGGTAATATGTCGCATAACGGCTAGGGGCTTTGCGAAGAAGCGGAATTAGAAGCACAAATGTTCAATTTTGCACAAATGTTTATTAGACTTCCTAATGTTTAAGTTAGCACTGAAGCCGCTTTTTTGCAAAACCCCTGTTATAGCCAGTGGTTATCTTATCTTCAGTTCTACTTGTTGAAAGTAGTCCTAGAGATTTCAATACCCGAAGGATAGTTTAAATTTCCTTGTTCCTCAGCAGTGATGAAAATTTCTTTTACATTAAATGGAGTAGTTGTTTTTAAAGATGCTTCTTTTGCATTTTTATTAACTAATTGACCTAAATTTTTAGTGGTTCCGTTTTCTGCAACTATCCAAACACTGTAATTGTTTTTTGGAGGGTTTAATCTAATTGCCTCTGCTAAATTCTTTGCAGTTACTTCAATCATATAATTTTTGTTCTTGTCTTGCTTTTTCTTTGCTGTGATATCAGCAGCAGGAACAGTGCTTGAAATTGGAAACTTTGCGGTTGATGCACAAGATGTCATTAGTGAAACAACTCCGATAATTGCTAAATTTTTAATTGTTCTCATTTTTTTGAATTTTAATTGTTTGTCCTACTCGTATGGCTTTTCGGATACGCCCCGTTTTTTTCGAGTGGTTGCTGGTATCCACTTTTTATCCATAAGTTGTGGAATTCAAATCAAGGACTGTCACATCGAATTATTTTTACGTGTGTCTGTCCGAATTTGCTATGTCGTCTTTCTACCATTGGCTATAACGGAAAAAGTATTTTTGTTGTGCGGGCTTTCTATGACTGGGTTTTCAGTGATTTCCAACCTTAGCAAAAATGCTTTTTTCTTTTGCTAAAATACGAAACTTAGGAAAAGAAAAAGCATTTTTTGCGGAATTATTTTGACAAATGTTCATATTTAGTATTCAACCCCGCATAACATAAATACAATGTTATCTGCAGTGTTTATTCAATAATTTTCACAAAAATATCTCCTTTAAGTAAATCTCTTCGAGGGACAGTTTGATTACATATTTCCCAAACCATTTTATATGGATCGTTTATAGGATAATCTACTAAAATATCATTTCTTTTATTAATGTTTTGGAATAGAAATTTATTATTTAAACTTATAACAAAGTCACCTTTTTCTGTAGGAATTAGTCCTATTTTATATCTAAAAAGTTTATTTAGATCATCGTTTGAAGACATTATTCTGATTGAATTGTTTTCACAAAAATCTTCTGGTGACATTTGGATTGAGATAATTTCAAATTTGTTTGCTGCTCTAACTAAATTATAATTAGTATTATGAACAAGTTTTGAAATGCCTATGTTTGTATATGGCGTAAAATTTTGAATAATAGAGTCACTAATACTTGTGTCATAATTTTTCATAGAGCGAAAACCATTAATCCAGATTGTATCGTTTATCTTAAAGTTTATAGAATTATTCATATAAATTTTCGTTTCACTTTCAACCTGTGTGTTGAGATTTTCAGGAAATCCTCCACAATCAGTTGACATCAAAATGTGCATCAATACAGTAATTTGTAAAAATCTGAATATTTTTTTCATGTCAAATATTTTATGTTTTTTTCTAACATTGCAGATAACGGGAAACGTATTGCTGAAGTGCGGGCTTTTACACCTGAAATTTCTACTAAAAACTGCACGAAGCAAAAAATGTTTTCCGCTGACTAAATTAATAAAAAAATGGAGGCGGAAACATTTTTTGCGACTAAATTTCACAAAATTTTCAACGCAAGAGCCTTCAATCCCGCATTTTAGCAATACGATGTTATGTGATGTGGCAATTTTCCATAATTTTTTATTCAGTTAGATTCAGTTTTCAGAAGTTTCATTCAGCAAAGTTTTTAAAATTCAGCGTTATTTTTAAAAGTCAATCGCGAATTTATTCACACAGTTAAAATTTCAGAACGCTAAAATTCAAAAATTTTTTCGGAAAGATTTTGCGTAGGATTTTCAGTCAGAATTTTTTCACCAGAGTGATTTTGACGCGTTAAATTGTTTTCACGCACATTTTCCGTTAGTGATATGGTGTCAGAAATCAGTATTTTAATTCAAGTCCGAATTTTATTCAGTCAGTCATGTTTGAAAATGAATTCAGACCTTGTTTTCACGCATTTTTGGTCTGGATTCAGTTTCTTTTTTATTCACTCAAAATCGTGGAGTTTATTTCGGAGCGTGATTTTTGATGCCATATCACATAACGTTTCGGGGCTTTGCGATGGTGGGGCAATCGAAGCACAAATCTTCAATTTTGTACTAAAGTTCAATCGAATAACTACCGTTGAACTTTGCAGTTTCGCCCCACTATCGCAAAACCCTTGTTGTGCGTTCGGCTTTTTTCTGTCTTGTTAAATTTATTCATTTATTGGTTTCCAAGTTCCTTTTTTAAAATACATATTGTTGAATTTGTCAGAATGAAACACTAAATAAAAACTCCAAGCACTTCTATAAATCGTTGGATTAGTTTTCATTATATGAATTGTAGGTTGTTCCATATTTATGGCAAGTCTTTCTGAGCCATACGGTGATATTGTTGAAATTGTCCCAATATATGTTTTTACTATTTTGTTTTTGTCAGTAACGTAAAAATAGATTTTATCGTCATCTTTTATTTCAAATCTAAAATTTTCATATTGCCAATTCGCTTGTTTGCCAGGAAAAAAATCTCGGTCAATGATATATTGTCCATAATAATCCTTTTTTTTCAATTCCTTTTTCGCTGTCAAAGTTTGTGCTGTCAAAGAGAAAATAATAAGTCCAACTATGCCAAGCCAAATAAATCCAAGTGTCTTCCCAAATATTTTGTTTTTTGAAAATATCCATACAGCCAAAAGAATTACAGATAAGGGTAAAAGGACAAAAATCACAAATAAATTAAATCCAAAACCCATTTTATTTCACTTTTTTAAAATCGTTTTCTTTCATTTTCTTTGTCGTTATAAGCTGACGCACAACGGAAAAAGTATTTGCGAAGGGCGGGCTAAATTTAACTGCAAGTTCAATTTCGCCTGAACGAAGCAAATTGCTTTTTCAGATTGTTAAATTA
>NZ_JADQBD010000102.1:0-6814 GCF_017808115.1 Chryseobacterium sp. RR2-3-20
AACTTCAGAATGCAGCTTCGAGGCGTTAAAGACAAAGCATTTTTCCTTTTCAGATTATCCAAAATTTTTGCCTAGTCCCCAACTTTTGTTACTGATCCCATTTTTAGGGACGATTTCGGGACAAGCGTAAAATAAAAAAGCGTAAAGAATTGAAAATCAATTAATTACGCTTTGTTAATTGTAGACCCACAGGGATTCGAACCCCAGATGACTGAACCAAAATCAGTAGTGTTACCGCTACACCATGGGTCTCTGTTTGTTTTGTGGTGCAAATATACAGCGTTTTTGTTTATTTGCAAATAGTTTTGAAACTTTTTTTTAAATTTACTTCGAATTCATAAGGCTTACAACATGAAAATAGACTTCAATAATCTCAAAATTAATCAATTAAATGCCGAAAATATTTTCGAAAAAAAAATCATTTTTTTTTTAGAAGAGTGGGTTTCGTACTCAAAAACTGTTAAAATTCAGACATCGGGTTCTACCGGAATACCAAAAATTTTTGAAGTCGAAAAAAACAGAATGCTTAATTCTGCAAAAATGACCTGCAATTTCCTTGGTTTGAAATTAGGAAACTCTGCATTGCTCTGTCTTCCGATAGAATATATTTCAGGGAAAATAATGATTGCCCGGGCTTTTGAGAGGAAACTCAAGCTTATTGTGGAAGAGCCATCTCTTACTCCACTGAAGAAAATTAATGAGAAAATAGATTTTTGTGCGATGACTCCGCTTCAGGTTGAAAATTCTTTAGATAAAATTCATTTAATTAAAAATTTAATCATAGGTGGAGCGGCAGTTTCAGAAAACCTTAAAAATAAGATTGATGAAATTTTGAAAGCTTCTCCAACAGAAAATAGAATTTTCGAAACTTACGGAATGTCTGAAACGCTTTCGCATATTGCCCTGAAACAAATATTTCCACAGAAAGAAGAGTTTTTTACCGTACTTGAAGATGTAGAAATTTCTCTGGATGACAGAAACTGTCTTGCTATTTTTGCCCCAAAACTAAATCCTGAGAGGTTGCAAACTAATGATATTGTAGAATTCGGATATTCGGAGTCTGATCAATTAAATAAAAGTAAATTTAAATTTTTAGGAAGATACGATTATGTGATAAATTCCGGAGGTGTTAAGATTTTTCCTGAAAAAATTGAAAACTTATTAAAAAAAACGATTGATAAAGAGTTGATATTTGTAGGTAAACCAGATGAAATGTTAGGGGAAAAGTTAGTTTTGGTTATTGAAGGGAAAGAGTCAGACGAAATTAATCAACAGCTTTCAAAAATTAATTATGAAAACAAATTTCATGTTCCGAAGAAAGTTATTTATTTGGAAAAATTTCCAAGATCTGATAATGGTAAAGTGCTTAGAAAACAAGTTGTTAAGTTAATCTGAAAATACAGAATGCAATTAAACTCGAATTATATATGAAAAATTTCGATCACGAACTTTCCTATAAAACTTCCAGAAGCAGCGGAAGTGGCGGACAGAACGTAAATAAAGTGGAAACTTCTGTAACCGTAATGTGGAAGGTGGAAGAATCTGTAGTTTTTACAGATGTGGAGAAGGAAAGAATTTTTTTTAAACTCAAAAACAGAATTAATGCTGAAGGTATTTTGCAGATGACGGTTTCGGAAAGCAGAACTCAGCTTCAGAATAAAAAAATTGCAGCAGAAAAAATTCAGGAAATGGTTAATCAGGCATTAATTATTCCCAAAAAAAGGATTGCGACAAAACCCAGTAAAGCCAAAATTGAAAAAAGGCTTGAGAGTAAAAAGAAAATTTCAGAAAAAAAGGAAAACAGAAAGTTTAGATATTAATTCTCACTCTTTAGAAAAAAACATTATTTTCGCAAAAAAAAATAATTATGTTTAAAAAACTCATCATTGCAGGAGTTGCTTTTGCTCCGTTTCTTTTTTCTGCACAAGAAGTACAGGTAAGTAAAAGTGAGCCGAAATTTGCCGTTATTCCGTACGTTGGATATGCTTGGCGTCTTGCAAAAATGCCTTCTGGAATTTCCAATGAAACAAGAAATTATCTTAAAGGTTTAAAACATGGTGTAGATACAGGTATTTCTGCGTATTACCTTATTAAAGGAAACAGTGGTGTCGGCTTAAAATATTTAGGGTACTTTGCATCAAGCAATGGGAAAATAGCCGTCCAGAATATGTACGGTCAAAATACTGTTGCGTCAGTAAGTACCAAAGATCAGATTCATTTTGTGGGTGCCTCTTATATGTTCTCCAATTTTAAAGAAGATACTAGACATAAATTGTTTTATGACGTTGCCTTAGGAGTAATTACCTATACAACTAAAACTGGAAATGTATTAGGAAAGGGATCTACTCTGGGTGCAGAATTTAATTTTGGCTATCAATACGCGGTAACTAATAATATTTTTATAGGTCCTACACTAGGTTTAACGGGTGGTACTTTAAATAAAATGACCTATAACGGAACTACTGTAAATTTTGCAGATAACGAAAAAGAAGGTCTTACAAGACTTTCTTTAAGTGCAACGGCCACTTTCAGTTTTTAAATTTTTATCTTTGCAAAAAATAAAAAATAATGAGCAAGCCAATTACGGAGTTTATTGAGAAATATTATCTGCACTTTAATGCTGCAGCGTTAGTAGATGCATCCAAAGGATATGTAGCACACCTGAAAGATGGTGGTAAAATGATGATTACTTTGGCAGGAGCTATGTCTACTGCAGAATTAGGAAAGATTTTAGCTGAAATGATCCGTCAGGATAAAGTTGATTTCATTTCTTGTACAGGTGCTAACTTAGAAGAAGATTTAATGAATCTTGTAGCACATTCTCATTACGAAAGAGTTCCTCACTACAGAGATTTAACACCTCAGGAAGAATGGGATCTTTTGGAAAGAGGCTTAAACAGAGTTACAGATACATGTATTCCTGAAGAAGAAGCATTCAGAAGATTGCAGAAACATATCGTTGAAATCTGGAAAGATGCGGAAGCGAAAGGTGAAAGATATTTCCCGCACGAATTTATGTATAAAATGATTCTTTCCGGAGTTTTGGAGCAATATCACGAAATTCCTAGAGAAAACTCGTGGATGATTGCTGCTGCAGAGAAAAACCTGCCAATTGTAGTTCCTGGATGGGAAGATTCTACAATGGGGAATATTTTTGCATCGTATTGCATTAAAGGAGAGCTTAAAGCAACCACAATGAAATCTGGGATCGAATATATGGCTTATCTTGCCGATTGGTACACAAAAAATTCAGGTGGAAAAGGAGTAGGTTTCTTCCAGATTGGAGGAGGTATTGCCGGAGATTTCCCAATTTGTGTAGTTCCTATGCTGTATCAGGATATGGAAATGCATGATATTCCTTTCTGGTCATATTTCTGTCAGATTTCAGATTCTACCACATCTTATGGTTCTTATTCTGGAGCGGTTCCCAACGAAAAAATTACTTGGGGGAAATTAGACATCACGACTCCGAAATTTATTGTAGAAAGTGATGCCACAATTTGTACTCCGTTAATGTTCTCTTATATTTTAGAAAACTCATAAAAGTTTTCGGTAATTTATTTTACAGAAAAATTTAAAATGACCACCGAAATTCTCGATGGTCATTTTTTTTTGATACTTATTCAGAATGATTTAATGGAAATTTGGTATTTTTAATATCTAAAAACACACTAATGATACTGGATATTTTATTTCCCAACCGCTGTATAGAGTGCAATTCTATTATAGAAAGTGATTTAATTGTTTGTGGTAATTGCATGGATCAGGTTCATTTTACCCATCAAGATTATTTCGCAGATAATTTTGTAAAACAAAAATGCAGGCTTCTTTTTCCTGTTGAAAATGCTTTTGCTCTGATGAAATTTGAAAAACAAGATGTCAGCAGAAAAATCATTCATGAATTGAAATACAGAAGCCGAGAAATTATCGGAAAAAATTTAGCCGAATGGACAATCAATTCACTTGATTTCAAAAATGAAAGACCAGACCTTTTTGTTACTGTTCCGCTTCATCCTAAAAAATTAAGAGAGCGTGGATATAATCAATTGCATCTTTTTACGCGTGTTCTTTCAGATTTTTATAATATTCCTTACGATAACGAATTACTCAGGAGAAATCATTATTCTAAAGCACAGGCACTCAAAAATAAGCGAAACCGCCTGAATACAGATCACATATTTTCGGTTACAAAAGATGTTTCTGAAAAACATATTCTGCTGATTGACGACGTTTTTACCACAGGAAATACATTGGCAACCATTGCATGGGAAATTCTCAGAAAAGGGAATAATAAACTGAGTGTTTTGGTAATGGCAATGGATGAATAAAGTGTATTTTCAAAATTGATATTTGAAGATTATTTTACCGTTGTAGTTTTTCTCCGTAGCTTAGATCTCCCGCATCACCCAATCCCGGACTGATGTAACCTTTTGAAGTTAAATTTTCATCAATAGCACCCACCCAAATTTTTGCGTCAGGATAAGCTTTTTCTATAGTTTCAACGCCTTGTCTGGATGCAATTGCTGCCACAATGTGAAGGCTTGTTGGTTTTCCGTGGGTTAATAAATCTTTAATCGCTTCTATAAGAGACGCTCCTGTTGCCAACATGGGATCTGCAACAATTAAAGGTCTGTCTTGTATATTTGGGCACGTTAAATAATCCTGTTTTATGGAAAAATAATCGTTGGCGTCGTGTTTTCTGTATGCTGCCACAAATCCGCAGTCTGCTTTATCAAGATAATTCAAAATTCCTTCAAATAAAGGAACTCCGGCTCTCAAAATTGTTGTAATAACGGGCTGAACAGCGATTTCTTTAACTGCAATCTTATCAAGTGGAGTAGTTATCTGAATTTCTTTATGCTGCAATGTTTTACTGATTTCAAATGCGGCAATCTCACCAATTCTTTCCATATTTCTTCGGAATCTCATGCGGTCATGCTGAATTTCTACATTTCGGAGTTCATTAATCCATGAATTAACTAACGAAAATTGTTCTGATAAAACGATTGTGTTCATTATTTTGAAATACCTTTTTTAAGTTGAGTTTTACTGTTGATTATTGTTTGATTGAAGAAAATTCCACAACCATTTTTCAACTATTTAAATCTATTGGTTTTTAAGAATAAAATCCCTCTTAGAAAAATCTAAAAGGGACTGTTATTTATTTTTGTCTGAAATATACTTCGATAGGAACTCCGGTAAACCCGAATTCTTTTCTTAATTGGTTTTCTGTAAATCTTTTGTAAGGTTCTTTTACATACTGAGGCAAATTGCAAAAGAAAACAAACTGTGGAGATGGTGTAGGAAGTTGTACACAGTATTTAATTTTAATATACTTTCCTTTATTTGCCGGTGGAGGAGTAGCTTCAAAAATAGGAAGCATAATTTCATTCAGCTTAGAAGTTTTAATTTTCTTTTTTCGGTCTTCATAAACCGTCATCGCTGTTTCTACAACTTTTAAGATTCTCTGCTTCGTTAAAGCCGAAACAAACAAAATAGGAATGTCGCTAAACTGACCAATTTTGTCGCGGATTGCTTTTTCAAAATCTCTGATGGTATTGGTTTGTTTATCTTCAATTAAATCCCATTTATTCACTACAATAACAATTCCTTTTCTGTTTTTCTGAGCTAAACCAAAAATGTTCATGTCCTGAGATTCCCATCCTAAAGTAGCATCTACCATGATGATTACTACATCAGAATACTCAATAGAACGAATAGAACGCATTACAGAATAAAATTCCAAATCTTCAGAAACCTTAGATTTTCTTCTCATTCCGGCAGTATCTACCAAAACAAACTCATGTCCAAACTTATTGTACAAAGTCTGAATACTGTCTCTTGTGGTACCTGCAACATCGGTTACAATGTTTCTGTCTTTATCGAGTAAAGCATTGGTTAAGGTAGATTTTCCAACATTAGGACGACCTGCAATGGTAATTTTTGGCAATCCTTCGAAAGGATCTTTATATTCTGTAGTTGGAAAATCTCCTACGATATCGTCCAATAAATCTCCTGTTCCGGAACCTGTTGCTGAAGATAAAGTATAGTATTTATCGATTCCCAACTGATAAAATTCTGTGGCATCCAATTCTTCTCTTGCCGAATCTACTTTGTTTACTACAATATAAACTGGCTTATTGGATCTTCTGAGCATTTCATAGATTTCATAATCGGTATCGGTAAGACCTTCTTCCACATTCAGCATGAAAATAATAGAAGTAGCTTCATCTACCGCAAGCTGTACCTGTTTAGAAATTTCTCCCTGAAATACGTCGTCATTATTTACATCATATCCTCCTGTATCAATTACAGTGAAATCTACACCATTCCAGTCAGACTTACCGTAATGACGGTCTCTTGTTACTCCAGCTGTAGAATCTACAATGGCTTCTCTTCTTTCTAATAAACGGTTAAATAATGTGGATTTTCCTACATTGGGACGCCCAACGATTGCAACAATATTGCTCATAAAATTTGTTTCTTTTCTTTAAAAACCGAAGATTGATGCATTCATCATTTCTGAAACTATTTTCGTAATACCGACATAGTGATTCAAAATTGAAATCTCCTGATGATTAAATTCTGATTAAGAATGGGTTACTTCGACCCTCGAAGCCCAAAATTTTTGCAAAGATAAGCGTTTATTATCTAATTTATATAAAAAATACTTTTGCAATGAATTAGGATAAGAAAAATTACTGTTTTTTTGTAATTTTAACCCGTAGTGCATTATAAAAAAGGTTGCTCAAGTGACTAAAAATTAGTATATTGTATTGACTACCAATCAAATACAATTATGAGCAACCTTGAA
>NZ_JADQBD010000103.1:0-6683 GCF_017808115.1 Chryseobacterium sp. RR2-3-20
ACAAGCTAAATCGAAGATATTTTGGAGATAGCCTCTTTGAAAGGCTTATTATTGCTAACATTACAGGGTTATGATTAAAAACGGATAATCAAAAAAATTAAAGTATAAATATTAAATAAAAAATATGCATAAATCTAATAAACCTATTGCGGGATATCATTTGCTGATGATTCTTTCATCGATAGACGGAGAATTTGCTCCGGAAGAGGGAATGCTCATTCAGCAGTATCTTGCAGACGAATTTCCGTTCAAAATGAATTTAGATAACGAGTTAGAAACCATTGCTTTACTGCAGCCGGAAGAATGGAAAGATCATTTTGAATTTCATGCACGTTGTTTTTTAGAAGATTCTACCGAAAAAGAACGTATAAAATTTGCAGAATTTGCAAAGTCTTTAATAAAAGCAGATGAGGTGGTAACAGATGAAGAACATACTTTTTACAAATTGCTGAAAAATCTTTGGAAACTGAACTAAACAAAAGATTAAAATCATTTTAACTACAATACAAAAACTATGAGAAGAAAAATAGTTGCAGGAAACTGGAAAATGAATAAAAACGTAATTGAAGCTCAACAGTTGATGATACAGCTGCTTGGTTACAAAAACGAAAACAAAACCAACTGTGAAGTATGGATCGCACCGCCTTCATTATATCTTATGATGGCAAAAGATATTTTTGAAAAAGACGAAATCGGAGTTTTTTCTCAGGATATGAGCGAATACGAAAGTGGTGCATATACAGGAGAAATTTCTGCGGATATGTTGGAGTCTATTGATGTAAGCGGATCTTTAATCGGGCATTCTGAAAGAAGACAATATCATGGCGAAACAGACGAAAGCTGCAATAAAAAAGTAAAATTAGCTTTAGATAAAGGTTTAATTCCTGTTTACTGTAACGGAGAAACTTTAGACCAAAGAAAAGCAGGGCAACATTTAGATGTAGTAAAAAACCAGACAGAAACTGCTCTTTTTACGCTTTCGGCTGAAGAAATTGAAAAAGTAGTTATTGCTTACGAACCGGTTTGGGCAATCGGAACAGGAGAAACGGCGACACCAGAACAGGCACAGGAAATCCATGCACACATCAGAAATACAATTGCCGAAAAATATGGTAAAGAAGTAGCTGAAGAAATTTCTATTTTGTACGGAGGTTCTGTAAAACCAGATAATGCAAAAGAAATTTTTTCTCAGCCGGATATAGACGGAGGTCTTATTGGAGGTGCTGCTTTAAAATTAGAAGATTTTTCTAAGATTATAGAAGCTTTTAATTAATCTTAAAAATAAAATTACATCAGACAAAAGATGAAAATTTATTTTGAATTCTTCTGTCTGATGTAATTTCTTCTGCCGAAAATTTTTCGTCTATATTGAGAAAATATGTTTAGCTAATCAGTTTCATAATTTCTAGGGCAACTTTAAGAGCTTCTGTACCATCTTCTAAAGAAACTTCTACATTTTTGTTTTCGGTAATCGCTTTGGCAAAAGAATTAAGTTCATCCAGAATCGCATTATTGGGCTGAATATTAGGATATTCAAATAAAATCTGATTTTTTTCACCTTCAGAATTTTCAATAATCATATCAAATGGAGTAGGATTCTCAGGTGCTTCTTTCATTCGGATAACTTCAGATTTTTTCTCTAAAAAATCAACAGAAATATAAGCGTCTTTTTGGAAAAAACGGCTTTTTCTCATCGCTTTCATAGAAATTCTGGAAGTCGTAAGATTGGCAACACATCCGTTTTCAAACTCAATTCTGGCATTGGCTATATCGGGAGTCTTGCTTACCACACAAACACCACTTGCGTGGATGTTTTTTACCGGTGATTTTACTACACTCAGTAAAATATCCAGATCGTGGATCATCAGGTCTAAAACTACGGAAACATCCGTACCGCGAGGATTGAATTCCGCCAAACGGTGAATTTCAATAAACATAGGATTCTGAATGTAAGCTTTAGCTCCAATAAATGCCGGATTGTACCTTTCTACGTGCCCAACCTGAGCTTTTATACCGTTTTTTTTACACAATGCAACAATTTCTTCTGCCTGTTCAAGAGTATGTGTAACCGGTTTTTCAATAAAGAAATGAAGACCTTTTTCAATCGCTTTAAGAGCATAATCATAATGGTAGATTGTCGGTGTAACGATATCCAGCATTTCGATTTCATTTAGAAGATCATCAAAATTTTCAAAATACGTATATCCAAGTTCAGCTTCCAGTTTTTTTCCGTTTTCTGCATCTTTATCATGAAACCCAACCAGTTGATATTTTGAAGACTCGTTTAAAAGTCTTAAATGTATTTTACCCAAATGTCCGGCACCTACCAAACCTGCTTTTAACATAGCTTTTCAAATTTTTGTAAAGATAAAAGTTTAATTTGATATGTGGAATTTCAAATTATAGTAGAATCAATTTTTAACCTCCAAACTTAGCTCTCAGATTTGAAATTTCAAATCATTTCATTATTTTTGTGACATGGTAGATTTGTTTGTACATAAGGGAAAAAGGAAGAATTTGGTAGAATATCTCAGACAGAAAATTGGGATTTCGGATGAACGTGTTCTTGCAGCGATGAATACCGTTCCCAGACATCTTTTTATTGAAAGTATATTTGAAGATTTTGCCTATGAAGACCGGGCTTTTCCCATATTGGCACATCAAACCATATCTCATCCTTCAACAGTTGCAGAGCAGTCTGAACTTTTGCAGATAAAATCCGGTGAAAAAGTTTTGGAAATTGGTACCGGCTGTGGTTACCAAACTGCTGTATTAATTGCAATGGAAGCTTTGGTTTACACGGTAGAAAGGCAGAAAGATTTATTCGATTTTTCTAAAATAAAACTTCGTGAGATGAATTTTTATCCGAAATTTCAAAGTTTTGGAGACGGTTTTGCGGGGTTGCCTACTTTTGCCCCATTCGATAAAATTATAGTTACCTGTGGTGCATCTGTGTTGCCTACAGAATTATTGAAACAACTGAAAGTAGGAGGGAAAATGGTAATTCCACTCGGTCCTACAGACGAACAGGTGTTATACAGATTTACTAAAATTTCGCCTACCGAAATTCAGAAAGAAGAATTCGGAGCTTACAAATTTGTACCGATGCTGAATAATACCAATCAGTAAAAACTTTTAAAAAAAGTAAAAGTTCGATAAGTAATTGGAACTATTTTTGTCTTGTTTCATCATATCAAAAAATATTATTATCATGGAAGATAACCTTAATGAACAAAACAGAAAGCTAAAGGAAATGGATTATAATGCAGGTGAAGATATATTCAACAGAGAAGAGCATATTCCCTTAGATGGAGACGGAAATCCCATTACAAATCCCAATGAAGTAAACAATGAAATGCCTTTTGGGCTGGATGTTCCCGGTGCGGAAGATGATGATAATTTTGAACAGATTACCAACCAACTTCCTGATGAAGAGAACAGTTTTTATAGTACAAGTGACAATGAAGATGACCACGAAGAAACCAATGAAGACCTCATTTCTTAATATAATCCCGCCAATGTGAGCGGGATTTTTTATGATTATAAGACTGGTTTTTTTAGTTCAGGAAATAAATTAATTTAATTTTGAAGTCTTTTTTCTAAATTCATTTCAATTTCGTTCGGTTAATTTTGTATTAAATATTAACTTTGGCAATCTTTGAATTTTTGTACAGAAAATTCTTTTAAAAATGAATGTAATATGAAATTGAAACACAGTCTGCTGGCTTTAGCAGCTCCTCTTCTCATGAATGCACAACAAGTAATGACGCCGGAAATTCTTTGGACATTAAAGAAAGTCGGAGTTCAGGCAGTTTCTCCGGATCAGTCGTCGCTAATTTACAAAATAGGACAGGTTGATCTTAAAACAGAAAAAACGAAAAATGAGAATTATCTGCTGAATGTAATTAATAATCAGTCTGCAAAAATAGATTTAGGTAAAAAAGCATTAATTCAGTGGGATAAAAACGGATTATATGCACAGGAGGGCGATAAAATTTACCTTTCTAAAGACGGCGGTAAAACTTGGACAGAATTTTATACCATTGGCGAAGCAGATAATATCGTTATTTCTCCAGATGGGAAGAAAATAGCTTTCAGCAAGCAGGTTTTGGTTGAAAAAGTGATGGGTAAAGATAAATTTACGGATACGCCCAAAACTACAGCTCAGATTTATACCGATCTCAATCACAGACATTGGGATTATTTTAACGAAGGCAAATACAATCATGTTTTTGTAGTAGATGCTGCGGCAAACATAGATTCTGCAAAGGATTTACTGGAAGGGAAAATGTGGGATTCGCCCCAGAGACCTTTTGGAGGAGCCGAAGATTTTATTTTCAGTCCAGATTCTACTCAGCTTTTGTATGTTACGAAGCCGAAAAGCGGAAAAGATTATTCAACAAGTACCAATACCGACATTTTTGCTTACGATTTAGCTTCCGGAACAACAAAAAATTTAACAGAGTCGAATAAAGGGTATGATTTGAACCCTAAATTCAGTCCGGACGGTAAATCTCTTGTTTGGCAAAGTATGGAAAGAGATGGTTATGAAGCAGATAAAAATGATATTAAATTAATGGACTGGAAGTCCGGGAAAACTTCAAATCTTACAAAAGCTTGGGACGAATCTGTTTCCGGAGATGTTTTTTGGAGCGGAGATTCTAAATCTATTTATTTTACAGCAGCTTATAGAGGAACCAAACAATTATTTTCTTTAAATCCTAAAGATTCTAAAATTCAGCAGATTACAAAAGGTGATTTTGATATTAATGAGATTTTTGCAGATCAGAAAACTTCACTTTTGGTTTCCAAAACAGACATAAACCATGCCTCTGAAATCTATGCCGTTAATCTTAAAAACGGAGCATTAAAGCAGATAACCGATGACAATAAAGATGTTTATGCAAAATTAGCTCAAGGAAAGTCTGAACTGAAAATGGTGAAAACTTCAGACGGAAAAGAAATGGGAGTGTGGTTTCATTATCCACCAAATTTTGACCCGAATAAAAAATATCCTACTTTAGTTTATTGCCAAGGTGGTCCTCAATCTGCGTTGACGCAATTTTTCAGCACAAGATGGAATTTTGCTTTGATGGTAGCAAACGGTTACATTGTTGTTGCACCAAACCGTCGCGGAATGCCGGGTTGGGGAACCAAATGGAACGAAGAAATCTCAAGAGATTGGGGTGGGCAACCGATGAGAGATTATTTGGCAGCAACAGATTATGCTAAAACTTTACCTTATGTAGATAGTGAAAGAGTTGCAGCTGTTGGAGCTAGTTACGGAGGATACAGCGTATTTATGTTGGCCGGAATTCACGAAAACAGATTCAAAACATTCATCGCTCACGACGGATTGTTTGATATGAAATCTTGGTATTTAACAACAGAAGAGCTTTGGTTCGCAAACTGGGATCTTGGTTCGCCTTGGGAAAAACCTCTTCCAAAAGCATATACAGAATTTAATCCAAGCAATTTTGTAGAAAAATGGAATAAACCTATCATGATCATTCAGGGCGGAATTGATTTTAGAGTTCCTTACGAACAAGGTCAGGAAGCTTTTCAATCTGCAAAACTGAGAGGTTTAAAATCAAAACTAGTATATTTTCCTAACGAAAACCACTGGGTTCTTCATCCACAAAACGGTTTAGTTTGGCAGAGAGAATTTTTTGATTGGTTGAAAGAAACTTTGTAGAAAATATTTTCACTCTAATTCCCCTCCTTTGAAGGGGTGGATAAATTTTCAAAGAAAATTTAGACGGGGTGGTTTTTAATATTCTCAATATTTATAATACTATATAAATTATCAATAGAAGCGGGCTTTAGCCCGCTTTTTGTTTTTAAATATTCTTAAAGCTTTAGTCAAAATTTATATATTTGAATCATGCAAAACCGAATCTCATCATTCCCACCATTTATCGATGAACAATCTGAAATTTTAATTTTAGGTTCAATTCCTGGTGTGAAATCTCTTGAAAAACAACAGTATTACGCTCATCCCCCAAACAAATTCTGGAAAATTATTTTTGAATTGTTTAATGAAAAATTTACAGAAGATTATTCAGAGCGAATTAATATTTTAAAGAAAAATCACATCGCAATTTGGGATGTTATCGATTCCTGCGAAAGAAAAGGAAGCCTTGATTCTGAAATTAAAAATGAAGAAGCTAATCAGATTGAAAAACTGTTAGAAAATTATCCAAATATAAAAGCTGTTTTCTGTAACGGTGGAAAGTCGTATAAAAATCTACAGAAGTTATTAGGCAAAAATTTTAGAATTCCAATTTATTTATTGCCATCAACAAGTCCGCTTCACACCATTTCTTTTGAAAGAAAATTTGAGGATTGGAAAAAGGTATTAGATTATTTATAAACTTTAAACATTTTCCAATTAAAAAGATATATTTGTGTTTCACAAATACTTTTATATGAAGAAAAATTTTTTGCTACTATTTTGTTTTATTTCAAGCTTTGTTTTTTCGCAGGAGTATCATTTTGATTATTTTATAAGAGAACAATCTATACGAGTAAAACCAGATAAACAAGAATGGATTAGTGAATCATTTTATGATTCCGTCAATAATAAATTTGATTATCCGTTTTTAATCATAACCCTGTAATGTTAGCAATAATAAGCCTTTCAAAGAGGCTATCTCCAAAATATCTTCGATTTAGCTTGTAGA
>NZ_JADQBD010000104.1:0-6673 GCF_017808115.1 Chryseobacterium sp. RR2-3-20
AGACAGTTGTATTTTCAACAGAAATTTATAAATTTATAACCCTAAATACTCCTTAAGGATTTATTCCAAAATGTCCAAGTTAGTTTGAAGACGTACAAACATTTTTCGTTTTACTTTGGTCTTCTTTTAAATCTGTTACCTGAGTATTTAAAAATTTCTGATACAGATTTTCTCCAATAATAGCTTCTAGCTCTCCGATGTAATGAAGTCTTGAATGAATAGCATAATATTTTCCATCTCGATTGGTTACAATCCCTATATCAGCTCTGTTTTGAGTTTTTATATAGTCTTTTACATCATTTCGGATGCGCATGAATACTTCTTTATTTTTTAGTTTTTTATTGCTAAAAAGCATAAAGTCCTTCATATTATTTTCAGGATATTTCGCCTGTAAAAAGTCCAACATCAATTTTTTTATTTCATAGTTAGGAATATTAAAATCCTTTATACTTTCAAACAGTCGCTTATCTATTTTATCAGAAGTAAATTCAAACAATTCTTTCATTTTTATGATGTCACTTCCTTTGTAAACAGCTCCATCTTTGTGATCAATCACTGTGTAGCCAAAGGGCTGGTTGTTATCTTTGTGATGAAAAACGATATCCAGCCCAAATACATCCCTAAGTTTTTTCTGAAGCTCGCTATCAAATTCAATAACCGGAATAATGTCTTCCTTGGATCTTCTTTTGTTTTCAGGAAGCAGGGATTCATACTTTCTAAAATCTTCAACTTTAAAAACCTTATTTGAGTGAATCCTGCTGTATTTGGCAAGAATCGCTCTGAGCTGACTTATTCTCTTTATATTCTTTTTATCATTAAAAACCAGTGAATCTCCCGAAAGTTTTCGTTGTACAACACCGTTCTTTAGAATATTTAATACATGCTCATTGTTTTTATCCCTGGATATTTTAAAACCACTTCTATTGAGCAAAATCTCCAATTGGTTAAGAGAACCAAAACTGTAATTCAGTAAATTATTAAGTTTTGCATCTTCATCAATTCCGTAAAGTTTCTCAAGAGTCTCAGCTAAAACCTTTTGAGCTTTAAGCTTTTCGTAACTATCGTTTATCTTCCGTCCGGTCTGCTTGTTAACCCTTGTTGAAACGATGTGCACATGATTATTTTCTGTATCGTTATGAAAAACTACTATGAAAGGCTGTTTCTCATACTCCATTCCATTCATAAAATCTTCAGCTATCCGAGTAATTTCATCCTTAGAATGTTCCTGAAACTTGGTTGAGATCACAGCATGAAACTGAGGCTTTTTAACATTCTCATTCCTTGAGATAGACTTTAAATAATTCCTAACATCTTCCGGTTTACTCTTTTCATTGATAAAAGAAGGAAAATTCTTCATTAACATGAGTTCCCCTTTTCCTTTCTCAACTTTTTTATCGTTGTATTGTACACCATGAAAATCTGAACTTGCAGATCCCAATATCTTAACAATCATCGGCAAGGAATGAATAGATCTTTAGGAATATTTCATTTTGCTGATCTTTCAGAAAGGTAATTTTTTCTAACTGCCTCCTGAAATATTCAAATTCTGATTCAGACATAAACTTTTGAGTATTTACAATTCTTGCGATTTGATTGATGTTAGTCTCAATCTTGACGAAAATATTGTCCTGCTTCTCAATAAATCCAATAATCTCTCTTCGTTCATCATCCATTATTCTATCCTCAACCGAGTTGATAACTAAACTCGTAAGAGAGATCTTTTTGTCTGAACAGGCTTTTTTCCATTTAGCTTTTTGGATAGGAGAAATTCTTATCTTAATAAAATCCTTCTTCTCTGCCCCTTCTTCCTTTGTCACTCCACCACATTCAAATAATTGATTGGAAAAGTAGTCATGCCTCTGATAGCTCCACTAAATTTTTCTATCTGGTTTTTCCATAAAAGCAAATTGAAATCTACATTCGTCAGTGACACTATTCCTTGTTCCATTCCTAATCCTCCTGTAGTAGGACTACCGCTCACCAAAATATTGTTAATTGATCCTACACTTCCATCTGACATAAATCCTAAATCTCGTAATGGCTTAGATAAATTGAATGATAGATAATTTGAAGTAAATGGAATTGAGCAATTGATGTTAACATCCAAGTATCCAATTGTTCCAATTCGTCTGGCATCAATCTCTCCTGATATTCCAAGACCTGAAGTTCCCAACCTGTAAATTTTTGTTGCCAATGTGTGTTGACGAGGATTTGTTGGAAACGGAAGATAACTACTCCATGAAGTCTGCTCCGTAATAGTATTTGCGGTAAGAGTTTCATCCAAAACAATCAGAGCATCATAGAACATAGGTTCTTTATAAATTTGACTCCAGTACTGTCCATTAAAATAGTAATATCCTTCCTCAACAATATGAATAACCTGTCCCGAGAGATTGGTTGCGGGTTGTGTAATATAAACAATGGCTCCTTTCTGTAATGCTGAATAATTCTTATTGGCAAGTTGGTTACCTGTTATTCTTGGTGGAATGAGTCCATCAAACTGATTTTGAATATCAGGTTTACCAACAACATCCAAAGTAGCTTTAGGTTCATCAGTATTGATTCCGACTTGAGCTCTTAGGTTAATGGCTAGACTAAATATTAAAAGATAAAATAATCTGTTCATTGCTTTTTTGATTAATATTTCTTCTGCAAAGTTGGAGTATAACAATTATCTAAACAATAGATAAAAAGCTGCTTGGATTACATAAGAACAATCTGGATAAATCTGGATTGTGAAAAATCTAAAAAAGAATAAAATGGATTATTATGGTAGCTAAACTGAGTTCAGAAAAAAAATAGAAAAACAAGTTCCGCCGTCTTTCTCCCTTTTGTCAAAAAGGCAAGTGAGTCATTGAAATCAGAAATTTGCTGAAAATTTGTGGGTACAAAGACACATCTTGCAACTGTACCAACTGTACAAAAACTTGCTTTTTTTTTGTAAAAAAGTCAGAAAATTAAAATTACTTATTTATCAATTCATCTTCGCTTTTAAAACAAGAAAATCAGATTATACATTTTATAAAATCATTTACATCAGTTTAACTAAAGAATATAAAATAACTATAGGCTTGGAAAGTATCCAGTGTAAAATAAATAGAGGTTGTTAAAAAACCTGTATAAATTACGTTAAGGTTTTTGATTTCTTTATGAATCTTTTTACCTAGGTCAAACAAACAATCTTCGTACTTCAGACATAAAATCTTGATCAGATGTAAAAAATACCTGATTAGAAAACACTACATTTCTTACAAGACTGTGCAAATTAAATATAGGTTTTTGATAAAGCCCTACATTTTAGAGTAGTTTTAAAAATCCTAAATAACTACCTTGACATGCTAAATTTAAATTCTACTTCCATTAAAAAACCGCAAAGACGAAATCTTTGCGGTTTAGATATTTTAGTCCTATGATTTTACTTTTTCAAAATTTTCTCCGTCACCACAGCCTTCTCAGTTTTCACTTTCACATAATAAACTCCCGCTGTCAAAGCACTCATATTAATTTGAACATTAGTATTCCCCAAATTTCCTCTTAAAACTGTTTGCCCAACTGAAGAATACACTTCGTAGCTTTCAAGTTTATTTTTGCTTTTAATTGTTAGGAAATCCTGAACTGGATTAGGATAAAACTGTAAACCAGCTTCTACAGAAGTTTCTTCTACCGACATTGTAGAGCACGCAACATTGGCAAGTTTTGCAAAGAAAAAGTCTGATTTAGTACTTCCCGATGCGTTGCTTATTGTTGCAACATTATCATTTGTCGCAGTAAACAGTTGTGAATGTATAAATCCACCCAACATAATGTTATTGTCGTTATCTACAGCCACAGCAGTAAAATGATCATGTTGACCATAGTCGCCCTGTACCTCATAAGTCCCATTTACGGCTCCGGTATCTTTATTTAATAATACAAGCAAAGGATCCGTACTGTCGTTTAGCGGACGCACCATAGAATACGCTCCCCAAACTTCTCTGATGCTTCCCTTGGCAAAAAGAACTTCATTGCCTTTGATAACGATAGGCATACGGACGTTTTACATTCCAACTTGAGTAGAGCCGTCAGATAAAGAAGTTGGAGATGTACTCCAAATAATATTACTTGAGGTGTTGGTTGTTGCCAACTTCATTACAAAACTAATGGATCCTATTAGAGGACTTGTAAAATTATAATCACTGCCAAAAGAAACTGTATTAGTTGATTTACCTATTTTTCCGGAAAGATAAATATCACTCGTTGTAGGGTCTTTCTTTAAACCATAGATAAAATTAAATCCCTGACTTGCGCTGGTCACAAATTCTCTTCTCCAAAGTTCATTATAATTTGTACTGCTGAATGCAAGTAAAAAACCAGAGTTGTTAATCGGAACATTATTATATGAAAGTGCATTACCATTTGATCCACTTCCCTCTGTGTTTCTAGAGCCTGCAAGATAGTAGCGACTGTTAGCTTCATCATACATCCAATTTAGATAACCGATGCGGAAATTGGTGCTTCCAGCTATTGGAAGGAGCGAAGGAGTACCTACTATATTTCCTGCCGTGTCATACTTCACTACATAATATTGATAATTTTGTATGGTATTATAAGTACTTGGAACGGTAATCATACCATTTAAATGTGTTCCATATTGAAATCCACATATGACATGAATATTACTTTGTGAATCAATCAGTGGTGGACTGAAATCCATCGCGTAGTTTTGAATATTTACGTCCCCTTGAAAATCTTTTCTCCAGACTAAATTTCCATCAGAAGTATTATATTTTAATAAAAAACCAAATCTAAAAGCAGGTCCAGCTTGAAAGGGATCGTTACCTAGCTGTGGTAATGCATCATTATCCCCGAAACGAGGTGGTAAATATTGCCCTCCACTAGAGGTATTACCAACGCCAAAAGTCAAATAAAGACCTCCATTATTATCCAAAACAATTTTCTGTGTGTTTTCCGATTGGCTACCTCCACCAATCGTTCTTTTCCAACGGACATTGCCCATGCAGTCGGTTGAGAATAACACAATATCTTTACCTCCATAATTAGTGACCGGCTGACCATCTAATAAAGGAGAACTACTATACATAGAAGTAATATAATAGCTGTTATTTTGATTATCAACTGCAATGTCTAAAATATGCTCGTCATCAGATTGATTAAATCCTATGCTTCCGCTTCCATTGACAGCGCCTCCTGTTTTTGCCCACTGGTAGGTGTAGGTTTGACTTTGATAGAATAAAGAAAACAGCATTGCTGCAATTAAGTAAATGTTCTTTTTCATAATAATTTTTGTTTAGGTGTACTAAATATAGCAATTAAAATAGTAATTTTTATTCAATAATTTGTCCTTTTATTGTTCAATATTAGTTTTTGAGCTTGGGAGAACAAAACATTGAGTGTATTATACAGAAAATGGGGATTAATCTGAGTGCGTAAAAATGCATATTGATATTTGATGGTTTCAAGTTCTTTTTTATTCTTCAAATCGTCTAATTTCAAACGTTCCAATTCCGAATTTTTGAGGTTTTGCTGTGTTTTAAACCATTCCACAATCACAAAATAAAGCAAAGCGTAAACAAAAAATTTAAAAGTTGCAATAATAACCTCCTGGCTATATGCCGCAAAAGAAAAAGAATCGGATTTAATATTAATTCCAAATCTTGGGAACACATTATCAATCAACAAATATCCTCCACCAAAAAGGCTAACAGATATCCCCAGAAAATAAATCGCCATTAAAACTTTACTCTTACTCGATAATGAAAATCCGTAAACGCACAAGTAAAAAAATAAAATCAGAGGAAGGCTCATCGCTAAAACATCTATAATATGAACATTTTCATTCGTCATTAAATTAAGACAGTAAGTATATATTATATAAATGCTCCAGGCTAAAATGTGCAGTAGAATTTTGGGAAAAGATTGGAGTGCTGAAAAAAACTTCGTCAAAACTGCTAATTTTTTAGTAAAAACTTTAGTAAAGATACTGGATTATCACATCCCACAAAATATGAATCATAATCAAAACTTTAATATTTCTATATTTGAAATACAAAATTGCGAAAATCGACCCGAATATAAAAGGCTGAATCAACATAAACATAGTTCCATAAGAATAATGTGCAGCCGAAAAAATAACAGATGATATCAACACAGCACCCAATTTATTCCCGGAAATAGAATAAATTCTTGTCATCATATACCCTCTAAAAATAAACTCTTCCACAATACCTGCAGTAATTGATGAGATATAAATAAAAATAGGATATTGCTTTAATAATTCACTTAAATCTTCTGATGTTTGTGATGAAAAGCCTAAATAATGCAGCAAATTGGAAGTCCCAATACCTATTACAGCGAAAGCAATGATGGTAAAAAATATTGTTTTTAAATAAAATAAAGGTTTATATTTTAAGTCTTTCCATTCTGTAAATTTCCTATTTTCAATATATATGGAATACAAAATGGTGATGAAAAACAGAGTCCAAATAATAATTTTGTAAATAATGACTTTTGCGGTTAAAGATTTGACAAGAAAATTATCTAAAATTATTTTTTTACCATAAAGAATCATTAAAATATAAATGAATATCCGTAATTTATCATAACTTTTGTATATTTGTAGTAATCAAACAATTAGATATGAATTTATTCAGTTTTTCAGCACATTTTGGGACAG
>NZ_JADQBD010000105.1:0-6631 GCF_017808115.1 Chryseobacterium sp. RR2-3-20
GCTATTTTTCCATTCCACATATTTTTTGTAGTTTAGTTTCATGGAAAAAATATCGGCTCAGCTTGGTCGAAAATTGAACTAAAGTTTCCTTTTCTCCCGCACTTCGCCAATACTTTTTCCGTTAGCTATAATCCGATTTGAAATGCCGTTTTCAAAAGAAATTTAGCAAAAACAAGAAATTAATACTAAATTTGTGGTTATGAAAGAGAAAAATCTTTACATAATTGCTGGTTGTAATGGCGCTGGAAAAACTACAGCATCTTTTACTATTTTACCTGAAATTCTCGATTGTAAAGAATTTGTTAATGCTGATGAAATTGCAAAAGGTTTATCTCCTTTTCAACCCGAAAAAGTATCATTTGAAGCAGGAAGAATAATGCTTAATAGAATTGATGAACTTTTTGAACAAAATGAAAACTTCGCATTTGAAACAACTTTAGCCACAAAAACATACAAACAAAAAATCCTTAAAGCCCAAGAAAATGGATACAATACTACTCTACTTTTCTTCTGGCTCAAAAATTCGGAGTTGGCAAAAGAAAGAGTAAAATTAAGAGTTCAAGAAGGCGGACATAATATTCCTCAAGAAGTAATTGAAAGACGATTTCAAAATGGAATCAATAATCTTTTCAATATTTATCTACCAATTGTGGATCAAGTTTTGATTTTTGACAATTCAGAAGGTAAACACGAATTAATTGCTGAAAAGAATATTGATGAAGAAATCTATATTCATAATGTAGAAAAATTTAATGAATTAAAAAATTATCATGACAAAGGAAACTAAAACTGAAAGACGAAATAAAATCGTAAAAGGTCTTGAAAAAGCATATGAGAAAATGCTAGAATTCAAGAGAAAAAATAATAGCGAAATTGTAGTTATTAGAGAAAATAAAATCGTAAAAATAAAACCGTAAATTCGGACTACAGCTAACATTGTATTGGCAAAATGCGGGGAGAAGTACAAAATTGAAAAGCAGAAATTTTAATCCGCTCATGCTTTTCAATTCCACTTTTTTTCTTAATTTAGTGTACTTGAAAAAGCATTCGCTACGTTTGGTCGTTCTTGAACTTTCAGTTCTTCGAAAGCCCGCACTTCGCCAATACTTTTTCCGTTAGTGGCAATTAAACCAGACCCGAAAATGGCAGACAGAATATTGAAAGACATACGATTTTACGAGAGTGAAAAACAGAATATTGAAGGACAAAGTATGCCTCACGAATTGGGTAAACTTTTCATTCCGACAAATGACACAAACTATATTGGACAACGAATTGCACGGAAACTGAACGAACTAAAATATTCTTATGGAGAGTTTGACCATATCTATATTAACCTGACAACTTTTATTAAAGAGAATGAAATCATAGTTTCTAACAGAAATATTGACAAAAGAATTAAATATGTAGATTTTGGAATTAACTCTAAAAAGTTAAACTCACTTCAAGACAGAGAAAAAGACAATTTCATAAAATCTACAACTTTCAAAGTTTTGACACACATAAGTCAAGACGAAGGCTTGAAATTAGTTAAACAGACAGAAAAATTATTTACAGAGTTTGACACAGAAATCAAAATCCATTTCAAAACAAAAGAAACAAATTCATATAAGGTTGACATTTATTATCAAATTGAATCACTTAATGGTGGAACAAAGGCAATAATTGAATATAAAGACAGGAAAAACAATATTTGCAGAGTTGGTAATTATAAATTACAATTTTATGAAGACATTTATACTTTGGTTGACACAATAAATCTGACAGACGACAAAATTATATTAAAGCCGAAAAAATCATTTACCGCAGACATAGCATATGAAAGATATAAAACACCAATAGAATTGAAAATAGAAGAACTAACAAAAATTAACTGCCACTAACAGCAGTTTGGCAAAATGGCGGGTTCAGTGGTAAATTCAAGTTCAGTTCTTCGATTGAACATTTGTGCAAAACTGAACATTTGTGCTTCGATTTCCGCCACTTCGCCAAGCTGCAAAACGTTATATGCAAGCAAAAATCAAAACTCGTATGAAAAGAACATTTATTTTACTGACTTCAATTTTAGTTTTATCCTGCAATCAAAACGCTAAAACTAATCAAGACGAAAAATTAGAAACAGAATCTAATACAAAATCTGAAACAAAAATGACTGAAAATTTAGATTGGCTAACCGGAAATTGGAAAAGACTGAATGAAGAAGCCGGAAAAGAAACTTTCGAGAATTGGGAGAAAATTAGTCCAAGCGAATATTCGGGAATTGGTTTTACGATGCAAAAAGGCGACACAATAAGCCAAGAAAAAATGGACATAATCGAAACAAATGGAAAATGGACTCTGTTTGTTAAAATGCCAAACGAAAAAGAAGCGACAACATTCGAAATGGCTGAACTAAAAAGTAATGAATTTGTTTGCGTTAATGATTCTATTGACTTTCCAAAAAGAATTCGTTATTGGCTTGATGGAGAAAAAATGAAAGCCAAAATTTCCAATGACGAAATGGAAATCCCTTTTGAATTTGAAAAAATTAAGTAACCAAAAATTGCCTGCATATAACATCGCATTGGCAAAATGGCGGGGTAACGGCTAAATTGAAAGTTTTTGCATATTTAGCCGCCGAATGTGTTCCACATTCAGCTTTTTTTTAATAATTTAGCTTCCGTGGAAACACATCGGCTACGTTCTCGCTAAATTGAACTTTTCGTCCAATTTATCCGCCACTTCGCCAATGCGTTTCCCGTTATGTGCAAGTTTATCCAAACATCGTGTCAATGAGATTGTTGATAACTAAACTTGACTTTCATAAATTTTAAATATATTTTTGAAAAAAAGTGATTTATGAGAAGTGATTTTAAATACATCGGCAAAATAACAATCAAAAATTTGAGAGATGCAATTTTAGATTTAGAGGTATCCGAAGATGAGATTATTGTATTAAACACTTATGATTTTGACAAAATTATAGAAGAATATAGGGAAACTTATAAAGTTAGCATAACAGTTCCATATTTTCTTCTTGGAGTTTTAATTACTGAAGATTTAAAACCTGAAAAAATTCCTAGTGGAAGGATTAAAATAATCACTGAAGAACATCCTGAATATGAATATTACTACGTTGAAAGAGAAGATTAAAAAAAGTAGAAAAAATACTCAACTTGAATCTGAAGGTGCAGAATTTTTGGTTCTTGGAAATTTAATGATAAAGGGCATTTCAACTTACAAAACTTACCAAAATTTTAAAGGTTATGATTTAGTTTGCGTAAGTCCCGAAAACAATACTTCTGCAAGAATACAAGTGAAAAGCAGATTTAGAACTGATTGGGATGGATTTATAATAAATGATTTGGGTTGCGATTTTGTAATTTTTGTGGCTTTAAATAGAGGTTTTTCTAAAATCAAAAAGAATGGAGATTTAGGAATAAGAGAACCTGATTTTTATATATTTCCAATAGATTACATCAAGAGTAAGGAAAAAAGTAATTGGGGAAAAATAACTAAATCAAAAATTAAGGATTTCACTGAATATAAAGATGGTTGGAATACAATAATAAATTTTCTAAATAAAAAAACCTGCACATAACAGTGTATTGGCAAAAGACGGGGTGAATATTGTCTTTGAGAATTCGGTTAACAAAATCCGCAAAAATGCTTTTCATATTTCTTTTTTCCGTAATTTAGAAATCTGAAAAAGCATTTTGCTCAGGTTCGGTTTTCCTTTGAAATTGTCTGCAAGGTAGCCCGTCCTTCGCCAATACTTTTTCCGTTAGCAGAAATTTCATACCAAAATTATCGTTGAAAGACAAAATAAATTAAATTTGCCTAAAAATATAGAATTTATGAAAAAAGATTTAACAACCCTATCAAATGAAGAATTAATTAAAGAATCTAAAAACAGAAGATTTATTTTCGGGATTTTTTTAGGATTGATTTTAGTAATGATTGTTGCTTCTATAATTAGCATTTTTAAAGAAAAAATCGGTGCTTCAACATATGTTCCTATTGCATTTTTACCATTATTAATTATTTTTTGGAACAGTTTTAATGAAGTAAAAAAAGAAATGAAATTAAGAAATCTACAATAAACTAAATGGAATCAAATAATTATTCAAAACTTAGCGACCAAGAATTATTAGAAGAACAAAAAAAACTTAAATCAGCAAAACTAATTAACGGTTTTCTTATTGGAATCTTTATTGGCATCGCAATATATAGTGCAGCAACTAAAGGGATTGGATTTTTTACTTTTTTTCCATTATTTTTCATTTATCTTTTAATAAATAGTAGAAAGAAATCAAAGGAAATTGATAATGAATTGAATAAAAGAAATCTGAAATAGTATGGCTGAAAATTGCAAAAATTGTAACCATTTAATTACAAATAATTTTTGTCCGAATTGTGGACAAAAAAAATACAAGAGAATAGACAAAAAGTATATTGCGGATGAAATACAATATACTTTTCTTCATATGAATAAAGGATTTTGGTATTCTGTAAAGAGTATCATTAAAAATTCAGGAAAAACCGCAAGAGAATTTATAGATGGAAATCGGATTAATCATTACAAACCTATTCTTTTAACATTTGTATTGAGTGGTATCGCAACTTTTTTGACTTATAAAGTTTTGGGATTAAGAGAAATTATGAGTGCTTATTATGAAAACAATCATATGTCTTCAAAATTCACAAACGATTTGCTTTCTTTTTTATCAACTTACACTTCAATTTTAATGTTAGCATTAGTTCCATTTTTTGCGTTAGCAACGAAGATAGCATTTAAAAAGTATGGTCATAATTATTTTGAGCACATTGTTATAAACTCATATTTCCTTTCGTTCTACACAATTTTTAGTATAATTTTCATTTATCCAATACTATTTATTTTCAGAAATAACTCGCCCCAAACTTCACTAATTATTACTCAACTTTCAATGCTTGTAGTTCCAATTCTTTTAGTGTGGTTTTTTAAGGAATTTTATCCTGAAAAGAAATTAAAAAACATTATCATAAATGTATTAATTTCTTTTGGCCTTGTTATTTTAGGCTACCTACTTTTATTGCTAATTGCAATTCTTATTGGAGTCGCAATCGCAATGATAATGGGACCTGAAACACTTAAATATATGACGAAATAAAAGAAACTTCTGCTAACACGGGTTTTGCAAGATGCGGGGTTGAAGGAAATCTCAGAGAAATTCTAGAAATTACCCGCAAAAAACCATTTCGTTTTTATTTTTTGTAAATTTGAAAAAACGAAAATGGTTTTTGCTAGAGATTGGTTCTCCTCTTGAAACTTCGGTTGCAGTAGCCCGCACCTCGCAAAGCCCCTTTCCGTTAGCAGAGATTGTAACACAAGACCGTAAACAAAATGAGATTGATTTTAACTATATTGACTTTGTTTCCTTTTTTAACTTTCGGTCAGTACGACCCTAAAATGGAAGAATACCAACATAAAAAAATTATAACAAAGTCCGATACAATAAATTATCATATCTATTTAAAAGGAAGAATTGAGGAAAAAAGTAAAATATTGATTTATTTTCACGGTTCAGGAGGAAATCCTCTATTTATGCAGACCATTAAAACGGACACAATAAAAGTGGTTGAAAATGGTGAGTCCAAGAACAAAATTCAAAAATCTATTTTTCTCAACACTTCTGTTCCTTTTGATTTAGAAAGAATACCAAATGATTACGCTTTTGTCTTAATCTCAAAAAAAGGCGTTCCATTTTCTGCTGACAAAGATTCTTATAAGCCAAGTAAAATTTTTTATAAAAATGAATCTTTGAATTATAGAGTTTGGCAAGGAGAAAGCGTAATAAACGACCTAACAAAAAAGTTGATAAAAAAGCCAAAAAAAGTTGTAATAATTGGACACTCTGAGGGTTCTGATGTAGTTGCGAAATTAGGACAAAAAAATAAAAAAGTAACACATATTGGATATTGGGCAGGTGGAGCAAATACCCAATATTATGATTTTGCTTTATTTATTCAAAAAGATGTTCAAAGTGGTAAAATAACTCAAACAGAAGCGAATAAATCTTTAGATAGCTTATTCACAGATATTAAAAATATAGAAAACGACCCGAATAATGCAGAGAAACAATGGTTAGGAAATCCTTATCGCAGATGGTCTCAGTTTACAGAACCTTCAATTGACAATCTACTAAAAATTAACAAACCCTTATTTGTAGCTGTTGCAGGAAAAGACGAGTCTGTTCCAATTGAAAGTAGTTTATTAATACCAATTGAGTTTATTAGACATAAAAAAGATAATTTGACCTTTAAAATATATCCTGACTATAATCACTCTTTTGCAAAACCACCACAAAATGAAAACGAAGAATGGAGTTGGGAATTTATGAATGTTTTTGAAGATTTTATGAAATGGGTAGAACAATAACAACCTCTGCTAACAAGGTATTGCCAAAAGCGGGGCTGAATTTCTTCGATTGGGCATTTGTGCAAGGTTCAATAGCAGTAATTCTATTGAACTTTTGTGCTAAAAACCCCCGCCTTCGGCAATACCCAAACCGTTACCTGCAATTTTATCCAAAAAACCGCACAATGAGTGAATTAAATAAATTTTATTTAGAATATGGTAAATTTATCATTCACTTTGAAAACATTAATT
>NZ_JADQBD010000106.1:0-6593 GCF_017808115.1 Chryseobacterium sp. RR2-3-20
TACAAGCTAAATCGAAGATATTTTGGAGATAGCCTCTTTGAAAGGCTTATTATTGCTAACATTACAGGGTTATGATTAAAAACGGATAATCAAAAAAATATTGATTATTTTTACTTATTACAAAAATTATATTTAAACATGAAAAATTTACTTCTTCTTATACTAATAATCTTCTCGCTGAGCTCTTGTGGCGAAGAATGTTATAATGCACCGCAACCTGTTGTTTTTGAATTCGTAAATTCTAACAACGAAAACCTCATTGCAGACGGAAGTCTTTCTCCTTTTTACGTTCGAGATGAAAATAAAAATCTTGTGCAAACTACAACCACTTCAGATCATAAAATTATTATAGAGAATATTGGTGCCTATAACGGTACAAAAAAATATACTTTTTACTCACCAATAAGAGAATTTAATTTCGATGTTGAGTCATCAGAATATAAAGGTGGTTGTAACGGATTTCAGATAAAGAAAATTACGTTTACTGGTTATGCAATAGATATTACGGATGAAAGTGGATTTTATAAAATAGTTTTGAAATAGAGAATTAATTTTTGCAATTAAAGATATTTTTTTCATCAAATTGAGAATTAATGCATAAAATTTGTATTCGATTAATTAAATTTGTTTCAATTTAAATTAAAATATTATGATAAGCAGAGTATTAATGTTGTTAAGTATTTTATTACTAACCTGTTCTTGCAAAAAAGACTGTTATACCGCTCCTGAAAAAGTAGTTTTCGAACTGGTGAATTCTTCAGGACAAAATCTTTTAGAAAACGGAACTCTTACCACTGTAGGAATTTCCGATAGCGATGGAGTTGGTGTACAAATTACAAAAACTAATGATTTTAAAATTGTTTTAGAACGTGTCGGAAGTTTCAACGGTACTAAAAATTACAAATTATACAATACGATTAAAATTGCAGAATTTTCGATAAAATCTTCTCCGGTTACTGATGACTGTGATGGTTTTAAAATAGATGAAATTAAGTTTGATAATGTTTCGTACACCAAAGAAAATGGGTACTACAAAGTTGTTTTAGATTAGGTTTTGAAACTATTTTATGTAAATAAAATCATTTAAAAACAAACAATTAATCATACCACAAACTTCAACATGAAAAAAATATTCTTAAGCTCCTTTTTTTTATTTTTAAGCATTAAAACATTTTCGCAATATCAGAAAGTTTATCGTTTTGATGAATATCAAAAGAATTGGGCTTTAGTAAAAACAAAATCTGGTACTTTTGGATTTATTGACAAAAATAAAAAAGTTGTGGTCGCTCCAATCTACTCTAAAATTGAGAAATTTGGAATTATTCATCCAGATTTTGCATTAGTAAAATCTATTGCAGACACTTATGGACTTATCAACAGAGAAGGAAAAGAAGTTACACCCGCTATTTATGAAAAAATAGGAAAGTTTGGCGACTTCAAAAAAGGTTTCGCTGTGGTAGAATCTACGACCAACCATTTCGGACTTATCGACGAAAACGGAAAAGAGTCTGTACCGCCCAACTATTCTCTGGAAGAACTTAAAATGAAATTCCAATAGTTTTAATCGAAATAAATAATTAAAATTTTAAACTTTTATTAAGAACTATTTTGTTTTTGTATTCATAAATTTGATGTCAAAATAAAATATAAACAATGCTTAATTTCGAGTTTAAAAATCCAACAAAAATACTTTTCGGAAAAGGAGAAATCGCTAAAATTTCAAAAGAAATACCTCAGGATTCTAAAATTTTAATGATTTACGGTGGTGGAAGTATCAAAAAAAATGGTGTTTACGATCAGGTAAAAGATGCTTTAAAAAATCATGAAGTACATGAGTTTGGTGGCGTTCCTGCAAACCCTGAATATGAAGTGCTTATTAAAGCATTGCACTTCATTAAAGAAAATAACATTACATATCTGCTTGCTGTAGGTGGAGGATCGGTAATAGATGGAGTTAAATTTATTTCTGCGGCAGCAAACTACAGCGGCGAACCGTGGGAAATTCTCACAAAACCTGTGAGAACAATGGAAGGTGAAGGAATGCCTTTCGGAACGGTTCTTACATTACCTGCAACAGGTTCTGAAATGAATTCGGGATATGTTATTTCCAGAAGAGAAACAAATGAAAAGCTTTCCAGTGGTGGTCCTGGTTTATTTCCTCAGTTTTCGGTATTGGATCCTGAAGTAATTCGGTCTATTCCTAAAAACCAGATTGCTAATGGAATTGCAGATGCATACACGCACGTTTTAGAACAGTATATGACTGCTCCTTCTTCTGCTGATATGCAGGAAAGAATAGCAGAAAGCATTTTGATGAGTCTTCAGAATACTGCTCCGAAAGTAATGGCAGAAGAATTTAATTATGATGATGCTGCCAATTTTATGTGGTGTTGTACGATGGCTCTTAACGGACTTATCCAAAAAGGTGTTATCACAGACTGGGCGGTGCACGCAATGGGGCACGAACTTACTGCACAATTCGGAATAGATCATGCGAGAACACTTGCTGTAATTGCTCCTTCGCACTATCGCTATAATTTCGAAGCCAAAAAAGAAAAACTTGCACAATATGCAGAAAGAGTTTGGGGAATTTCTGAAGGAAGCATCCATGAAAAAGCTGAAAAAGCTATTGTAAAAATTGAAGAATTTTTCCACAGCCTTCATATACAGACCAAACTTTCAGATTACACAAAAGATTTTGCCGGAACTGCAGAAAAAGTTGAGAAAGCATTTACCGAAAGAAAATGGCTTGGCTTAGGAGAACATAAAAATCTAACGCCTAAAGACGCCTTTAAAATCGTAGAAATGAGTTATTAAACCGTTTAATTTTTATTATTTTGTAACAAGAATCTAAAAACTAAACTATTTTTGAAATTAAAAAATATATTTTCTTCAAATAATTGATTAAAAAAGCACGTTTTCATTATATATATTTCAAATTTATTTATATTTTAGCATATTATAAAATTTGTGAAAATGAAAAAACACCTACTTTTATTTGCCTTTTCTGCATTAGCACTGACTTCTTGTGAAAAAGATGACAACCAAGGGTATGAACTAGATATGCTTAAAGGCGAATGGAAAACTGTAAAAACCGAAGTAATATCGGGTGCTGATAACAAAACTGTACTTCAAACGATGATACCAACAGGTTGCGAAACAAAAAATGTTTTGGAATTCCGAACAGATTATTATGCTTCATACAACGCATTTACAGGATCTGGTGCAAACTGCAGCAATACAAAAGTTGAGGGAAAATATTCATATGATAATGAAACTAAAATATTGGTTACCGACTTTGTAAATGATGTAGATCGACCTTACAAAGTTGTAATACTCAGCAGTTCAGAATTGAGAATAATGACGATGAGTGACAATATAGACCAGAACGGCGATACAAAAATAGATTACACTTACATTACTTATAAAAGATAACTTAACTCCCGAAAATTTCGGGAGTTTTTATTACAACTCAAATTTCAAAAATAAACAGAAATGAAGAACATCTTTTCATTCATACTTATATTTACATTCGGCTTTTTTCTAGCTCAGATTAAAAAACCAATTTTTTGGGACGACATTCAGAATTTTAAAAAGATAGATAAGCAAACAGCACCTCCCGAAAATGCCATTCTTCTGTTAGGCAGTTCATCTTTTACCAAATGGCAAGATGTTTCAGATTATTTTCCCGGAAAAACTATTATCAACAGAGGATTTGGAGGTTCCAGACTTAAAGATCTTAATGATTATGCCGATGATTTGCTAAAACCTTATCATCCAAAACAAATTATCATCTACTGTGGTGAAAATGATTTAGCAGATAACGTAAATCTTAAACCTGAAACGGTAGTGGCACGCTACAAAGAATTGTACGCAAAAATTAGAGAAAGATTCCCAACAGTTCAGGTAGATTATATTTCTATAAAATTTTCTCCAAGCAGAGAACACTTATGGCAGAAAATAAAGGAAGTAAACAGTAAAATATCAAAATTTATTGAGAAAGAAAAAAATGCAGATTATATTGATATTACTCAGGTAATGAACGACTCAAACGGCAACATCAGAAAAGATCTTTTTCTTGATGACATGCTTCACATCACTCCGGAAGGTTATCGGCTTTGGTCTTCTGTTATGAATCCTTACATGAAGTAATTTCTGTTTTTTCAAAGAAGTTTATTTTCGTTTAAAGCATTATTTAAAATTTTATTCGTGCATAAAAAGGTATTAAAAATACATTTTGCAGATTATAAAATTTTTCACTACTTTGTGAAATTTATAAACTATTTCAAATGAAAAAAAAATTATTAATGGCAGTTGTAGCAGGATTTGCTCTTACTGCATGTAAAAAAGATGATGATGAAGTTCCGTCTATCGTAGGAACATGGAAGGTTAATAAATATACTTACAAATATGCCAATGGTAAATTTGAAACTGAAACTCCAGATGCTTGTGAAGCTAAGACCAACATTACCTTCAAAGAAGGCGGAAGCTTAATTAGTGATGAATATTATTCAGGTTCAGGAACGTGTAAATCAGATTATTCTACCGGTACTTACAATTACAAAGAAAACGAAAAAGATCTTTACGTAAGTCTGGATGGAAATACTATGCGTTTCAAAGTCATCACCATCAACAATTTTGAACTTGTTTTATTAGGTGAAAAAGACGATTATGATGGGGACGGAAAAGATGATGAGTACACAATGTATTTAAAGAGATAAAAACAAAAAAGTCCGTTATACAAATTGTAAAACGGACTTTTTTTATTTCTTTCTTTTAGATTTGGATATCGCTTTCTGTTGCGCTCTGTTGGCTCCAAATTTTTTAGGAGCTTTTCTTTTGGAAGGTCCGCCCCAGTTTTCTTTCTTGTTTTTATCTTTTTTCTCGTGGAAAGCACCGCCTCCTTCATACATCTTAACCTGATTAAGGTTTTTCATTACCACATGTTCTTCTTCTGAAGCAATCTTTTTAGGATTAATTTTAACTTCTTCAGGAAAAGCAAGATATTGTAGTTCTTTATCCATTAGAAGTTCAATATCTAAAGCAAGTGTTTCTTCTTTTTTAGTGACAAAAGTAACCGCTTTCCCGTCTTTATCGGCTCTACCCGTTCTTCCTATTCTGTGAATATATTGTTCTGGTACCTCAGGAATTTCAAAATTAACTACATGGGTAATATCGGAAATATCCAAACCTCTTGCCATGACATCGGTTGTAATTAAACCTCTTATTTCCTCATTTTCAAATCTTTTCATCGCTTTCAAACGATAATTTTGGGATTTATTGGAGTGGATTACATCAAACTGACCAGGAAATAATTCGTCTATTTTCGTAAAAACAAGATCCGCATGCTTTTTGTTGTTGGCGAAAACCAAAACTTTAGACATGTCTTCATTTGTTTTCAATAAATGCTCAAGTAGATTTATTTTAGTATTGAAATTTTCTACCTTATAGGCTGTCTGTTCTATTTTTTCGAGCGGAGTTCCAGATTTTGCCAAAGATATTTCTACTGGACTCGCAAAATACTCATCAAGCATATCATCGACAGCTTCTGTCATGGTTGCAGAAAAAAGAATATTCTGTCTTTTTTCTTTCATCATTTCAAAGATATGGGTAAGCTGTGGTCTGAAACCTAAATTCAACATTTCATCAAACTCATCAATAATCAGTTTGGTAACTTCACGCAGGGAAATAGCATTATCAATTGCCAAATCCATCACTCTTCCCGGAGTTCCCACTAAAATATCGCACCCGTCATTAAACAATAATTTTTGGGTATTAATGTTTTTACCTCCGTAAATTCCGATTACTCTTGCAGTAATATTTTCTGTAAGCTTTTCCAGAATTTCAGTTACCTGAACAACCAATTCCCGGGTTGGAACCAAGATTAAAACAGTTGGATTTCCCGTTTTATTGTACTTCCAGGTTTTAAGAACAGGTAAAAGATAGGCTAAAGTTTTACCTGTACCCGTTTGTGCAATTCCCATTACATCTCTACCTGAAAGAATGGGCTTCAAGCTTTTTTCCTGAATTGGTGTAGGCTCAAAAAGATTGAGATCTGCCAAAACATCCAAAATTTTTACCGGTAATTCGAAATCTGCAAAAGTGATTTTATCCATTTTGCAAAGATAGGCAATTATTTGAATTGCTTTTTAAACCAACAATAGAAGTAAATTTTACAGTTCAAATATTTAATTTCAGGTAAAGTTTAGCTAATTTAAATATTTAGATTACTTTCTGGTAATTCTGAGTAAAAGAATTACCGTTAACACCATAGAGAAGCTAAATCCTAAAACTGCGACTAAAGACAGCTCTCCTATTTTGGGACCTTTTTCGGACACAAAAACGATTGCTGTAGCAATAATATTAGCTCCTAAAACCATTGTGAGTATTAAATTGATGATGCTTGATTTAATTAACTGGTTCGTTTTTTCGATATTTTTAATTTCGCTTGAGATAGTAAACTGCTCATCGTCTAACTTTTGGAACACATGTACATCTTCCGGTTTCTTGGCTGTATGATTTTTCATTCAAAAATTCTTTATGCTTTTCAGACCAATCCAAAAACTCTTTGATCCAATACTGTTTTTTAACTT
>NZ_JADQBD010000107.1:0-6490 GCF_017808115.1 Chryseobacterium sp. RR2-3-20
TTATTTTTTGTAATTTTGAAAAAACGAAAATGGTTTTTGCTCGGTTCGGGTTTAGTTGGAATTTCCGTCCTTCTTATCCCCGCCTTCGCCAAGCCCTTTCCCGTTGTACGACATAGTAAAACCGAACCAAACAAAATGAAAGTCAGAGAAGAAAAGTTAAGAACAATTATAGAATGGTCGGAGAAAAACGAAGATGTAAGAGTTCTTCTTCTGACAAGTTCACTTGTAAATCCTTTAGCACTTGTTGACGAATTTAGTGATTTAGACATTGAATTTGTTTTTGAGGATAATACAAATTACATTTCAGACAAAAGCTGGACGCTTAAATTCGGAAATCCAATTGCTATGATTGAAGAAGACGAAAGTTGTTTTAACCATAAACACGCAATGAAAATGCTACTTTATGAAGACGGTGTGAAAGTAGATTTTAAACTTTACAGCAAATCAAAATTTATAAAGGAAACGCAAGAGAAAGAATTACCAGAAGATTGGGATATTGGTTATAAAATTTTAATTGATAAAGATGGTATTACAAAGCAAATGCTGAAACCAACTTATCAAATTTCCATTATCAAAAAACCGTCTGAAAAAGAGTTTCAAAATCTAATAAACGATTTTTGGTGGGACACAACTTACGTGGCAAAGTGTCTTGTGAGAGATGAAATATTCTATGCGAAATTTATGTCGGAAACCGTTATTCGCACAGAATATTTAATTCCTTTAATTGAATGGCACATTGCAAGTGAACACAATTGGAACATAACGACCAATAAATATGGACGGCTTTTCAAAAAGTATCTTAACCAGGAAATGTGGGCTAAAACAGAACAAACATTTTCAGGGAGCGATATAAAGGAAAATTGGACTGCTCTATTTTCAATGACTGATTTAGTTTCAGAAATAGGAACTGAATTGTCAAAAAAATTAGAGTACAAATACCCGGATAAATTAGAAAATGACATACGAAAATATTTAGCTGGACTAAAACCCAAAACATAACTACGTCGTACAACATCGTATTGGCAATAGGCGGGCTGAACGGCTTCGTATCAACGGAAGTGCAAAATTCAACTTCTGTTCTTCGATTAAAGTTCAGTGCTAAAAATCCCGCCCATCGCCAATACGCGGCACGTTAGGCGATATTTTATAAAAACGAACACCCAAAACAAAACCTCGAAATTTTTTAATAAATTTGCGTTTATTTTAACGCATTGAACGAATGAAATTATCAGGAACTGAACTATACGACAAACTTGTAAACGACTATAAAATTATTGGAGAAAAAGGAGTAATAAACTTCAGACTTAAAGACCTGACAATTTCAATCGAAACAAAAGATACCGTTGGAAACCTTTTACAAGAATGGCTAAAAGCGTGGCTGATGAAAGAAACTGTTGAATTTGAAGAAAATCCTAACTCGCAAGTTTTTCCAGATTTTTATCTTGACAAACACAACAAAAAATTAGGTTTGCTTGAAGTAAAATCTTTTGATTGGGACAGAGGTCCGGGATTTGATTTGGCAAACTTCGATTCTTACTGTAATTCACTTTTGACTTCTGCCTATCGTTTAGATTCTGATTATTTGATTTTCGCTTATCAAATGAACGGCAGTGAATTGTCTATCAAAAATGTTTGGATAAAAAAGATTTGGGAATTAGCTTGTCCAAGTAGTACCTATCCGTTGAAAGTTCAAGAAAAGAAAAGTGTAATTTACAATATTCGTCCTGCAAAATGGTATGGAGAACGCTCAAAATTCAAGCCGTTCAATTCTTTGGAAGAATTTCTTTCAGCACTTAACGAAACAAGATACCAATATCCGCAGACAAGACATACCAACGGACATTGGCTAAAAAATGTACTGAAAAATTACGAAGAACACACAGGAATTAAACTGCAAGTTCGCTAACATAAACTTCCGCTAATTTATTCGCTACAAATTCCACCACAGGAACTGCAACCGTATTACCCAATAAATCAAAAGCATCATACTCTTTTGTTGGGATTTCGTACCATTCGGGATAACCAAACAAACGCAAACCTTCACGAATAGTCAATCTTCTCAAACCATTTCCATCGGGAACTGCCAAACGAGAAACATCGGTTGCAACCAAAGTCGGAGCAATGTCTTTTGGGTCAAGGACTTTATTGACTTCAAAGCTCAATTTTCCAGTCACGATATTGTAACCTTTCGGTTTAGTTTTGTCATATTCACGAGAAGTTGCAATGCCGTTTTCTGTTTGAACTTTGACCAATTTTTTCGGGTGTTCTAATTTCAAATATCCTTTGGAACTTAAATCATCTAATAAGATTTTTAACTCTTTTTTAGGCAAATCAATGAATGTATTTATTTGCTCCAAAGTCAATGGCATTCCGTCCATCCAATCAATCCCAATTTCTTCTGCCCACTGTTTTTTTCGTCTTTGCTTGAATAGTTTATTTAATATTTCAGCTTGTTGTTTGGAAACGCTTCCTTTTATCTCAATATCCCAACTATGAATATTATTGGCACCACCACGCTTGTCTTTTATGGATTTCCCATATAAATCTTCTATTGAAAAATGAGACAATAATTTATCAATAAACTCTGATTTTAAAGTAGGTAATCCTTTTTCTAAAACACTTTCCAAAGAATTAAAGCGAGGTTTATTACCGTTCAAATCAATTTTTTCATCTTTTGTTCCAACGATGAAAATACGTTTTCGAGATTGTGGCAATCCAAATTCTAAACTATCAAAAACTTTCCAAGTTGTTTTATAACCCAAATCATTTTCAAGTGTATCTAAAATGGTTTTTAAGGTTCTGCCAATTTCATCACTTTTGTTTTCTAAATCGTGTTTTACCAAACCTTCCACATTTTCAAGAATAAATCCATAAGGTTTTTTCTCTCTCAAAATACGTTCAATTTCAAAAAACAAAGTGCCTCTTGTATCCAAAAAACCTTGACGTTTTCCACCTGCACTAAACGGCTGACAAGGAAAACCACCTAACAAAAAGTCAAAATCAGGAATAAATTCATTACGAATTTCAAAAATATCTCCAGCCAAAAATTCGTGGTCAAAATTTTGCTTTAGCGTTTTGACGGCATAAGGTTTTATTTCAGAAGTCATCACGCATTCGGTTTCCATTCCTGCATCTTTAAACGCTTTTTCAAATCCCAAACGAATCCCACCAAGACCAGCAAACAAATCAATAAATTTTACTGTATTTTTCATTTCGCATTAGATTTATAAGGTTCAACAGGTTCTGCAACCATTAACAACTGATTTTCATAATCTTCAATTTCGATTTTATGGCAACCAATAACTGTCAGACATTGCAACAAAAAACAAGCACTAAATTTCCCTCGACTAATTTTGCTATCTATACTTGCTTTGGTTTCTTCAACTCCTATTTCATTCAACATCAAAACTAAATCCGAATTAGAAACTCCACGTTTCACTAATTCTGACTTCAATAATCGTTTTGCTTTGTCATTCCAATTTACCATAATCGAAAACTTTACACTTGCAATATTCGATAATAATTATCATATATGCAAATATTAAAGCGAAAATAATAAGGAAAAAAAACATCGCCTAACATCGGTTTTGCAAAAGAGCGGGCTAATGTCTAAATTGAAAGTTTCTGAATTTTAATACGCAAAAACCATTTTTCTTTTGCTCTTTTTTGTAATTTAGCAAAAAGAAAAAATGGTTTTGCTACGTTTGTGCAAAATTGAAAGTTCTGTCTTTCTATTCCGCTCCTTCGCAAAGCCGTTTCCCGTTAGCGGCTATTTTAACCGACATCCGTAAAAACATCGACTGACAAAACAAAAAGCATCACTTAATATATGGTATTTAAAATAGGACTACTTTTTTTAGCAACAATCCTAGCGTTTTGGATTAGTGCTATCTGTGGAGGCGGAGCAAGTTTAATATTAGTGCCTTTACTCAATTGGCTTCTGCCAACTTCTGTAGTTCCTTTTTCTTTGACTATTGGAACTTTTACAAGTTCGGCATCAAGAATTATTGTTTTCAAAAAGGACATTTGTTGGAAAATATTTTTTTGGTTCGTTCCTTTTTCAATCCCAGCGGTCTTACTTGGAGCTTGGTTGATAAAATATGTCAATCCACTGTATTTACAACTTATAGTCGGTTTGTTTTTATTAGCTAATTTACCAGAACTTTTTAGAAACAAGAAACAACAAAGACAAGAAGAAAAACCTTATCCAAAATTTGTACTAGCAATAGTCGGATTTTTCGCAGGTTTTATTTCAGGCATCACTGGTGCAATTGGACTTTTGTTTAACCGATTTTATTTGCGTTATGGGCTGACGAAAGAAGAGATAGTAGCAACAAGGGCAGCTAACGAAATATTTTTACATTCAATCAAACTAATCATTTATCTAATTTTGGGATTATATTCATCAAGTGCTTTTTGGCTTGGTTTGACAATTGCAATCGCTTCTATCATTTCTTCTTATACAGTAAAATTTATTTTACCTCATATCAGTGAATTTTTATTTCGTAAAGTTGGTTATGGAGCAATGGTTGTTTCAGGTATATTTTTGTTGGTAGGAACAACTCAAAACATCATAACCCAAGACAAAATGTCTTTCTCGACAAATCAATATGACGAAAGAACAATACATTGGAGGAACAGTAATTTTGTTTTAGAATTTGCATTCGATGACGGCTTGGAAATTGAACGACCGATAAATACAAACGAACTTCCTGACAAGTTAAAAACAAAGTACAACGAACTATTGCCACAGTATGACAAAATTTTATTAGAAAAAGTATTTAAACTTGCATCAAAACGCAGTTATGAATTTTACTGTTATAAAAACAAAAAACTTACAAAATTTGAGTTTGACGAATAAAAAACAGCCGCTAACATAGTATTGGCAAAATGCGGGAGGAAGGGATAGTTGAAAGATTTGTCATATTTATCCGCAAAAAACTTTTCGTTTTCCAATTTTTTTGTAAGTTTGAAAAACGAAAAAGTTTTTTGCTAAGTGTAGCTATCAGTAGAAAAATTAGTCCATTTTAGCCCGCACTTCGCCAATACTTTTTCCGTTATCGGTAATTTTATAAAACAGCGTCCCAAAACATTGAAAAACAAATAAATGAAACAAAATTTTCAAATTTTACTATTTCTTTTTTTCGCTCTAAATTTTTCATTTGCGCAAAACCAAACAAAACTCTCAAAAAAAATTGACAGTTTAATTGAAAACAAAAATCCGAGACCGTTTAACGGAGTTATTCTAATCACGGAAAATGGAAAAGCAAAATATTCAAAAGCATTAGGTTTCACAAATTTCAAAACTAAAATCCCTCTTAAAATGAGCGACCAATTTGAAATTATGTCGAACACCAAACAAATTACCGCCGTTCTTCTTTTGAAGGAAGTTGAGAAAGGAAATGTGAATTTAAATTCACCAATCAAAAAATATTTGCCGTTTTTAACTCAGACTTGGGCAGATACAGTAACAGTTCACCAATTACTAAATCATACTCACGGAATTACGGACACAGAAAAACCGCTTCTTTTTAAAGCAGGTTCGGATTTTAAGTATGGAAATTTATCTAACAATCTTTTGGGAAAAATTATTGAAAATGCTTCAAAAAAAAGTTATTCAGAATTAGCGACTTCCCTATTCAAAGAACTAGAAATGAAAAATACTTTCTGTTATTCAAAAAATGACCGAAGAAATTTAGTTTTTGGACATATGAATAAAGAAAATAAATTTTCGGTTGTTGAAAATTCTTTTATAAATGACGAAAATTTAGCCGCAGATGGAATTATTACCACTGCAAAAGACTTAACAATTTGGAATTCAAAACTCCACAAAGGAAAAATCTTAAAACCTGAAACCTATAAATTGATGACAACTTCTTCCGTTCTTTCTCAACACGATGTTTTTGGGAAAGAAAAAATGGGTTATGGTTACGGAATAAGAATTTTAGAAGATAACGGAATTAAATATTTTGGACACACAGGTTTAGGAGACGGTTTTGCTTCCTTAAATATCTATATTCCAAAATCCGACACAAGTTTGATAATTTTGGAAAATCAAATGAATGAAAATAGCGATTTGTATTACTATTACGAAACACTAATTAAAAATCTAGTATTGAAAAACGAACTGAATAAGAAAAACTACCGATAACATGGGTTTTGCAAGATGCGGGGTTGAAGGAAATCTCAGAAATATTCTATAAAGTACCCGCAAAAAACCATTTCATTTTTTTTTGTAAATTTGAAAAAATGAAAATGGTTTTTGCTAGAGATTGGTTTTCCTTTCGACTTTCAGTTTACAGTAGCCCGCACCTCGCAAAGCCCTTTCCCGTTAGGCGATATTTTATAGACAAAAGTTCGTTATAAAAACAAAATAAATTTTAAATTTGAAAAAAAATTTGAAATGAATACAGAATTGCAAATACAAAATAAAAAACTTGAATTAATTCAATGGTTATCAACTATTGAAGATTTGAAATTTCTTGAAAAA
>NZ_JADQBD010000108.1:0-5914 GCF_017808115.1 Chryseobacterium sp. RR2-3-20
ATAACTTCTTTTACCATGATTCAATATCTCAATTTTTTCGTCTTCAAGAGAAGTTTGAATAAGTTAAAAATTAATTTGTGCTAAATGCACAACAGGTATGTTTAAGATAAACCATGACGTATAACTTAGCAAAGTAATACAAAACTTTGTGTTATTTTGCTAAACAAAGTGCCTTTGTATAGCTCAAAAGCATTTCAAGAAGTAAACTTATCTTTGTTTTTCTTTGCGATAAAATAATTAATATCTGAATATCAGAACTATTTAAATATTTCTTATCCGAACTCAGGTTGAATTAGCCATTTTATTAAACAAAAAAATTGGGAATACACATTCTGTACATTCCCAAAAATATATTATTGAAAAAATTTCAATTACATATAAGCTTCAATAGGTTCGCAAGTACAAACCAAATTTCTGTCGCCATAAGCTTCATCAATTCTTGAAACCGAAGCGAAGAATTTATAATCTCTTACCCAATCCAACGGATAAGCTGCTTTTTCTCTAGAATAAGGTTTATCCCAAGAATCTGAAACAACAATTTGTTCCGTATGAGGAGCATTTTTCAACACATTATTCGCAGCATCTGCTTCTCCATTGGCAATCTCATCAATTTCATGCTTAATGGAAATTAAAGCTTCCGCAAAACGATCAATTTCTGCTTTACTTTCAGATTCTGTTGGCTCTATCATCAATGTTCCGGCAACCGGGAAAGAAACTGTAGGAGCGTGGAATCCGTAATCCATTAATCTCTTTGCAACATCAGCAACCTCAATTCCTAGAGATTTAAACTGTCTGAAATCTACAATACATTCGTGTGCTACTCTTCCGTTTGCATTAGAATATAGAATAGGGAAATGTTCTGCTAAAACTTCTTTTAAATAGTTGGCATTCAAAATTGCATGTTCGGTAGCTTTTTTCAATCCTGCTGTACCCAACATTTTAATATATGCGTAAGAAATATTTAGAATTAAACCAGAACCGTAAGGTGCAGCCGAAATTCCTTCGATAGCTTCTTTAGAACCTACATTAATATTGGCATTGGTTGGAAGAAATGGAACCAAGTGTTTTGCTACACAAATAGGACCAACTCCAGGACCTCCACCACCATGAGGAATGGCAAAAGTTTTATGAAGATTTAAATGACAAACATCTGCACCAATATTTCCCGGACTGGTGTAACCTACCTGTGCATTCATATTAGCTCCGTCCATATAAACCTGACCTCCATGCTCATGAACTAAAGAAGTAATTTCTTTAATGTTGGCATCAAAAAATCCGTAAGTAGAAGGATAAGTAATCATTACACAAGCAAGATTTTCAGAATGCTGTTCTGTTTTAGCTTTCAAGTCTTCGAAATCTATTTCCCCGTTTTCAAGGTTTTTAACAACAACAATTTTCATTCCTGCCATTGCTGCAGATGCTGGATTGGTTCCGTGTGCAGACTGAGGAATTAAAACAACATTTCTATGATCTTCACCTCTGGAAATATGATATTCTCTAATTACCATTAAACCCGCATACTCTCCTTGAGCTCCGGAATTCGGTTGTAAGGAAGTTCCTGCAAAACCTGTAATTTCTGCAAGATCCTTTTCCAATTCATGAATCATTTCCTGATAACCTTTAGCCTGTTCTACAGGAACAAAAGGATGTACACTTCCCCAGTTATCCCAAGATAGCGGAAGCATTTCTGTAGCTGCATTCAGCTTCATTGTACAAGAACCAAGAGAAATCATAGAATGTGTTAAAGACAGGTCTTTTCTTTCCAAACGCTTGATATAGCGCATTAATTCGGTTTCTGTATGGTATCTGTTGAATACTTCTTCTGTAAGAATTTCATCTTTTCTTAAAATATCCGACGGAATGCTGAATTCTTCTTTCAATTCTAATTTGAAAGCCTGCTTATCTTTAAACTGAGCAAAAGAAGTCATAAGATAATTCAGTTTTTCTAGCGTAGTACTTTCATTAAGAGCAATACTTACCACGCCTTCTGTGAAATAATTGAGATTGATTTTATGATCTTTCATCATTCTCATCAATTTCGATTTTTCATCTTCATTCATCAGAATTTTTACAGTATCAAAAACAGGTTCTTCCACTGTGTTATATCCTAAAGCTTTTAAACCGTTATTTAAAGCATTTGTTTTAAAATGTATTTGGTCTGCAATATAATTTAATCCTTTCGGACCATGATAAACTGCATACATCCCTGCCATAACAGCCAATAAAACCTGTGCTGTACAGATATTAGAAGTCGCTCTTTCTCTTTTTATATGCTGTTCTCTTGTCTGAAGTGCCATTCTTAAAGCACGTTTGCCGTATGCATCCTGAGAAACTCCAATAATTCTTCCCGGTATATCTCTTTTGTAGTCTTCTTTACATGCGAAAAATGCTGCGTGAGGACCACCATATCCCATAGGAATTCCGAATCTCTGCGTAGTTCCTACAGCACAATCTGCTCCCATAGAAGCAGGTGATTTTAATTTAACCAATGCCATCGGATCACAAGCTACAACAACCTGAAGATCTAATTTCTTGTACTCTGTAATGTTTTCTGTATAATCTAAAACAATTCCGTTCTTACCCGGATACTGCAATAGAACACCATAATAAGATTCATCAAAAGAATGGTTACTGTGATCTCCAACTAAGATTTCTATACCTAAACCTTCTGCTTTAGTTTTAAGAACAGATACTGTTTGAGGCAGCACCAAATCTGATACAAAAAATTTGTTGGCATCCGATTTTTTCTGATCTTTCGTTCTGTTGTTAAAAAACATGTGCATAGCTTCTGCAGAAGCTGTAGCTTCATCTAAAAGTGATGCGTTTGCTAAGCCAAAACCGGTAAGATCGCATACAACAGTCTGGAAGTTAAGAAGAGCTTCTAGTCTTCCCTGAGCAATTTCAGCCTGATAAGGAGTGTACGCAGTGTACCAACTTGGGTTTTCGAAGATGTTTCTCTGAATTGCCGATGGAAGCAGCGTATTGTAATATCCAAATCCTATATAGCTCGTAAACTCTGTATTTTTAGAAGCTAATTCTTTAGAATGATTCAGCATTTCGTATTCGGAAAGCGGCTCCGAAATCTGAAGATCTTTTTCTAAACGGATAGATGTTGGGATAGTTTGAGAAATAAGTTCCTCGATATTCGAAACGCCAATTTTCTCCATCATTGCCTGCTTATCTGCTTCATTCATGGAAATGTGACGGCTCACAAACTGTTCTGTATTCATTTTTATATTAGATTTTGTTTGTAAAAAAGATTCGTAAAAATACGATTTTTTCAAAGATTATGCAACAGTCATTCACATAATGAAAATAACAAATACTATTGTTTACAATCTAAATTTTCCTACAAACAAGCAATCTTTAAAACAATCTACTATTTAAAGTTAAAATTCAAAAAAATTAATTATATTTATTCTAAATTAATATATTTGCAATATGAATGCAATAATTCCTTTTAAAGTTCCGCCATTGGCTCCGATGTTTTCTTCAGCAGGCCAAGAAATGCTATGTGAGAAAAAGTCTTGTTGTAAAAAATTCAAAAAAGGTAAAAGGTGTAAGAAATGCCCTGGAAGAAAGAAATTGGCATAAAAAATATCAACTTACAGTAAACTGTCGATTAAAAAATACAACGCCAAAGCCAAAAGCAAAATAGCCAATACTATTTTTACTATTTTTGGCTGACCGTGAGGGTTTATCGCTGTTTTTGGCTGCGATTTGAACAAATCTTCGGCCTTATCTATAATTTTTTCTCTATTACTTTCAAAAACTTCGGTAATGGTAATACCCTGCACCACCGTTTTATGTAAAAGTGAGTTGGTTGCATGCAGCAAAATCTGAAATTTACCGTCTTTAAACTCAGTTATTCTAAAAATTCTTTCCCCGTAAGCTTTCTCAAGACCAAAAGGCAAAACTTTTACCACATCTGCGTTCTGAGTCTGCCATGTAATGATGATTTCTTCACCCTTTTTAGCATGAATTTTATTAGAACTGAAGCTTTTGATGGATGGCGGAGTATTATATCTGAACGTTTTTTGATGACTGTCCAGATTTTCGTCGTAGGCTTTTCTCTTGCTTTTATCACTCAGCATTTCATACGCTTCCTGAATTTCTCTAAATCGGTTTGCAAAGAAATCATCATTATCATTTTTATCCGGATGATATTTTAATGAAAGTTTTCTGTACGATTTTTTGATGTCTTCTTCTGAAGCATCCCGAGAAATTCCAAGAAAATAATAGTAATCTTTCATAGACTGCTGCAAAAATAAGAATTTGATTTTTTATTTTGAGAAAACATATTATTCTAAATTAAAAAGTTCGGCTCGGAAAGCTTTGCTTTCCGAGCCGATTTACAATTTCAATAAGACTCCTGAAGATTATGCCTCTACAAAATTTTCTTTCCTATCGTCTCTTCTGCAACATTTAGAAGCAAATTCATGCTTGAATTTACCTTTCAACTGCTGATAATCTTCATCACTCATTTCTCTGATTTTGTCAGCCAAACCAAATGGCGATTTTTCTTTAATTCCATATTCTTCGAAGACACCTTTCAAAAATCTTTTTCTCTGAATAGCTTTTTTGGCAACCACAGCAATTCCTGCTACTGCAAGTGCTCCAAGAGCACCTTTTAATACTGAATTTTTCATTTTTTTAAATTTTAAATTTTACTACTTTTTTATAAAGACGAATGAACTTCAATTTTACTTTTACTACTACTTAAAATTGTATCAATCGTTATTTTTGTTAAAAAAACCTCCAGAACATCTTTGTCTCCATATTTCTTTGAACTTTTCTTTTTCTTCAGCAGACATTCCTTCCATTCTGTGCTCGAAATGTTTGGCTCTTATCTGCTTCATGCCTTGACCAAATTTACCGTGAAAACCTCCAAAAAGAATTTTACTTAAAACAAGAATTCCCATCGCCTGCCAAAATCCTATGGTTTTAACACCCAAAATTTCGGGTAAAAGACAATTCCAAAGCAACATTACGATCCATGAAATCAGTAAGAAAATAACCGGCGGACAAAGTATTATACAAAACCACCAACCTTTATTGTATTTATGTTTGTTTCTCATTTTAATTTTAATTTTTTAAATCCTCATATAATCTTCTCAACCGGTTTCTCAAATGTTTTACCGCGTAATTTTTTCTACTGATGATGGTTTTAATATTATCTCCCTGTTCATCTGCAATCTGCTGTAAAGTTTTATCATTGAGTTCGTTTTCTATATAGACCAATCTTTGTTTTTCTGGCAATTCATCCAAAGCATCAAAAAGTTTTTTCCATATTTCGTCCTGAAACATTTTTATTTCCGGACCGGCACTGTCATCCATCAGCAGAATATCTTTAATAGAAAACTCGCCATCTTCATCTTCGTAAACAAAATCTTCAAGATTTTCTGTTTTCTTTTTTCTGTATTTATCGGTTATTTTATTAGCTGTAACTCTATACAACCAACCACCGATATTTACTATTTCAGAAAGATTGGTAAGACTGCTGAACTGATACCATACTTCCTGAAGAATATCTTCTGCATCTTCCGTATTTTTTACTTTTGGACGAATATAAGACATCAGTTTCCCGCCGTAACTAAGTACGGTCTGAGAAATAATGTTTTCCTTTTCGTTCTGTGGCATTGATATTTTTTCGACAATCTCCATATTGCTATGACGATTATTGTTTTGCTTTTACTTTATTAATTTAATTTTTTTTTTAGGCTGAATCTTCAATCGCTTTGTCACAAATAAAAAACAGGAAATCTGGTGATTTCCTGCCTGAGTATTTTTTTAATTTTTATCTGTAAATAACTACATTACCTGTTGTGCATTTAGGAATTAAAAAAAAAAAGATTGTCCATTTGATTAAAAAATCGTATATTTAATTGATTACCAAGTCATTAAATACATGAAC
>NZ_JADQBD010000109.1:0-5659 GCF_017808115.1 Chryseobacterium sp. RR2-3-20
TTAATTTTGAATCCATAAGAAGGTTTTTTTGTTGTCAACCTCAAAGATACTTTGAGTTACTTTAATTCCTTCTTATTTTTTTATTTAGGACGCTATTGGTTCTGACCAAAAATAAAATTTGCTAGAAAAAGAAAAGTTATAAATTTAATGTTTTTCATTATTTGCGATTTTTTTAAATATTGTAGCTAACGGAAAAAGTATTGGCGAAATCGAAGATTCGGCGTATCCAATTGCGGGAATTCTAAGAATTTTAGTTCAAGGAAAACCAAACGAAGCCGAAGCTTTCTCAATTGAACTAAATTACAAAAAATATGGAATTGAAAAGCAGTGGTGGCAAAAAGTTGTGGATTTTCAATTCATACTTAAACCCCGTATTTTAACAATACAACTTAGAATAAATTGTAGTTAATGTTTCCAATTTAAATTTACATATTCTTTTACATTATATTTTGTTTTCATAATGGATATGAATTTATTAAATTCTTCTTGATTTTCAATCTTATTTTTAGGTATAATAAGACTTTCTTCAGTTTTTAGTTTTAAGAAATAGTAATCTTTAATTTCACTAATTTCTTTGAAACTATTGTAATTGATTTTAGATTCAGCTATTGAATTTTTTGTAATTAGTTCATCATTTTCAAAAATGAGATTTGTTTTTAAACCAATCTTTTCTTTATAATTTTCCTTTATGAACTTATTATAATAAGATTTATATTGCCATTTTTGTAAAAAATAAATTCCAATTAGAATAATTATACAGGCCGGAATAAAATAGATTAATCCGTTATCAGTATTATTATATAAATTAAAACCAAATATTATTATTGCAGCAAAAACCCAGATAAAATTTTTCCTTTTTTGTTTAATAATAGTTTTACTTCTTGACGCAGTAAATAAATGATATTTTAAAAAATCTTCTTTGTTTAAGCTTAAATTCAAATTCATTTTTATAGTTTGTTTACAATTTCTGCTAACGTTTTGGGGCTTTGCGATGGTGGAATAATCGAAGTACAAATCTTCAATTTTGCACAAAAGTTGAACCGAAGAACAGCCTTTGAACTGTGCAGTTTAGCCCCACTATTTCAAAACCCTTGTTACCTGCAGTTTTTTTGCTGTTTTAAGTGTTCCAAATTAATTTTCCATCAAAGTCAATTTTATATTTTGTTTTAGCAAAGTCTGTAAGTAAAATTCCGTCCTTTTCAATTTTAAATTCTTCTTCGTTGTCTTTGCTGACAAAAATATCTGCACCGCCAAATTCCCATTTTTTGCTTCCGTTTTTGTCAAGTTTTGTAATTTGTAACTCTCCGTGAATGATATATTCGTCTTGTTGCTTAAATATTTGAAAATAAGTTGCTTGGTCAGCTTGTATTTTCCATTTTAGTTCAAGGTTTGGAAGTGTCAAACAAAATATAGTGTCGCAACAGCAGAGCAATAATTGGTCATTGTCAATTAGCGATGAATTTTGATGAATTCCTGTTGCGCCACCAGAACCAATTACTATACAGCTATCAATAATTTGGTCATTTTGATAAACTTTTATACCGTGTTTAGAAGTTGGATATTCTTTCGCTCCGTCGACAAAGTAATGTTTTGAATAAATGAATTTATTGTCTGTCGAGTTAAATGTGTAAGTCGGTTCGTCAATTAATTCTATTGTTAAATCTTTAAATTGATGTCGGTTCATTTTGTTTTGGATACGTTGTTCTAAAATAGCAGATAACGGAAAAAAATATTGTCGAAACCGAAGATTCGCGTAGCCAATTGCGGTAATTCGAAGAACTTTAGTTCAAGAATGAGCAAACGAAGCCGATGCTTTTTCGATGGAACTAAATTACAAAAAAATGTGGAATTGAAAAGCAGTTGTGGCGAAGAATATTCAAATTGAAAATCTGGTTTTTTCCATTACAATAACCAATACCAAAAAATAATGAAATGTTTTATAGTTTTACAATACAAAATGAGGGTGCAATTGTGTCCAATATGCGAGGAAATTTAAAAAAGAGCCTTCAAATCTATGATAGCTCTTATTCATACTATTTGTAATAGAATTATTTAGTGTTTAACAATTTCTTTAACAATGCCTCCTTGGGGTTCTCTAACGGTATTGGTGAAAATAAAAGCTTTGGGATCTATAGAACGTACGATATTCTGAAGTTTTCTGACCTCTAGCCTCGTAACAATTGTGAAAATAATATCAACATCTGCACTCTGCTCAAAAGATTCTTTCATAAATCCTCTTTCACCTTTATAAACGGTTATTCCACGGTTTAAGGTTAATACCAAAGCTTTCTTTATTTCCTCACTATTTCCTGATACAATGGTAACACCAGTATATGCTTCTATACCTTCAATTACATATTTTGTGATCTGACTGGCAACGACGTAGGTAAGTATGGCATACAAGGCTGTCTCTTTTTTCAAAAAGAAAGCTGCAATTAAAAAAATAATAATGTTCATCCCTAGAATAATTTCTGTAATGCTGAAACTACTCTTTTTGAATGTCATTAATGCAAGAACTTCCATTCCATCGAAAGTTCCACCGCCTCTCATGCACAAACCAATACCTATTCCAAGAAAAAAGCCTCCGAAAATTGCCACCAAAAGTTTATCGTGGGTAATTTCTGGAAAATGAGCAAAATTTAGAATAAGGGCTATTAAAGTAATGGCTACAGCACTCCGAATAGCAAAATGCTTACTTACTTTAAAGTAAGCCAATATGATGAACGGTATATTGAGTAAAATAAGAAGAATACCCAAATTCCAATGCTGAACTTCATGAAACAATAATGAAATACCTGTAACACCCCCATCTAAAAAGTGATTGGGCACTAAAAAGCTTTTTAAAGCGAAACTAGTAGAAATAACTCCTAAAATAAGATATATTACATCTGAAAGTGTGAATAAAGGACCGTGGGGTTTATGTGAACTCATTTTTTTTAAGAATTTAATTTAGATTTAATGATTTCTAAATTTTCGTTTTTTTTCTGGTTACGTGTTTGGATGGATGTTTGAGTAAAAAAATGATGGCTTTCCAGAAATTTTTCTTGAAGGAGGTTCCAGTCTCTTTCGGAATTAACGATTCCGAACATGGTAAGTTCTTCAAACAATTTATTGCCAATGGTAAAAAAGTCGTCCCTTCCTAAATAGTCCAAATCTGCATCTGCCATGATTTCCTCTAAATGATTGGTGGGCGATTGTGGTATTTTTGTGGCCATAATCATTCCTTTTATCTTCTGAATTTGCTCATCTTTATATCCGTATTTTGGAAGATGCTTTGCTGCAATATCACACGATTTTTCCTCATGATCTTTTGCACCATAAAGAAACCCCGTATCATGAAATAATGCTGCTGTTTTTAATAGCATTAATTCTTCGCCGGAAATTCCTTCCGCAATAGCAATTTTTTCTACTGCATTAATCACATCTTTAACGTGAACTACACTATGATAAGAAAGATGCTCCGGAAGATGTTCCTTTAGTTTTTGGAGGATATCTTTTTTAATTTTTTCGTATTCCATATTCAAAAATAAAGAATTTTAGTTGTTTTTTATCTGTAATGCAAAATACATATCCATTGCACCTTTTCCTTTGGTGTCAATTTTTCCTCTGTATTCAAAGTTAAATTGATCTTTAACTAGTTGATAGGTAGATTCTGAAACATTTATTTTGCCTTTTTCACTATTTTGTTCCATTCTTGCTGCTGTGTTTACGGTATCCCCCCAAATATCATAAGCGAATTTTTTGAGTCCGACAATTCCTGCTACAAGAGATCCTGAATTGATTCCTATTCTGATTTCCAGGGCTTCGGGGTTTGTTTTTCTTCTGTCTTCAATAAATTTAAGGATGTCTAATGCCGCCAAAACTGTTTGATATGCGTGGTTGGGATTTTGGTTGGGCAATCCGCAAACAGAAAGATAAGCATCGCCGATGGTTTTTATCTTTTCAAGTTTATGTTTTTCCATGATTAGATCGAAGGCGGTAAAACATTCATTAAGCTCAATAAGCATTTTTTCGGCTCCCATTTTTTCGGAATTTTCGGTAAAATTTACAAAATCTGTAAATAGAACCGTTACTTCATCATAATGTTTGGCTTCGGAACTTCCATTTTTTTTCAGCTCTTCGGCAACTTCTTGCGGAAGAATATTGAGCAACAGGTTTTCGGTAATTTGTTTTTCTTCCTGAAGTTGAAAAGTTCGTTCTTCAACCTGTTTTTCAAGCAAATCATTCTGATCCTGAAGAATATCCTGCTTTTCCTGTTCCTGCTTCAAATTTACTTCAGAAAGTCGTTTTACTTCATCAATCTGCTTTACAAGACTAAGGTTTGTGGAAGCAAACTGCCACGCCAAATATGCCGAAATTGAAATAGGAAAACTGATGAATATTAAAATAAAACTATATGATATTAAACCGTCCCCAAAAGTATCATCTACATCTATTGAAAAAGATTCATTTAGGAACATGGTAATAATTAGAAGAACAATAAAGAAAAAGAATAATAATATGCCGCCTCCAACGATAAATGCCGATTTTTCCTTTCGAATCATTGCTCTTACTATTAAGTAGAAAGATTCAAAAGCAACAAAAAATAAGTATAAGAATACTAAACTAACCGCTATACCTACAGAAAAATAATATATAATTAAGATTAAAAATGCTATCATGAGCATAATTTTAAGTCTTATCTTTTTCTTTCCGAATAGTGTATTCACAAATCCTGTAAGAGAAGTACAAAACAGTAAAAAAGAAAAGAAGTAAATAAAAATATATACATTAATATTATTAAAATCTGTCATTTCTCCAAAAAGCAATATGCCATAGCTCATAAAAGAAATTGAAAAATTGTAGGTTGAAAAATATAAATTGTATATGGCTTTCCTATAAAAAATAAATAAAAGCAGATGAATAAAACCCAATGCACCAAATATCCCACATATCAGCATTGTGTAGAAATTCATGTATTCTAAATATTCAGTTTTTTTATGGATGATTGTATTGGCAGAAACCAATTCTACGCTTAGAGGAATAGAATTAAAAGTAATAACTTTTTTCTTTTCACCAATATTTGGCAAAAATTTTATGGCTAAAACATTCACTTTGGTATTATCCAAAGAAAAAAAGGTGGGAATTTTATTTTTGAGTTTATTTTCCGTAGTTTTTTCGTTTCCTATTTTCCCTATACTTTCAATTTTTTTTCCGTTAAGATAAATTTCGGATGCTCCTAATTGATTAATGTTGAAACATAAAGGTTTATTAATCTCAGACGAATCTATTTTAAAGTAATACCGAATCCAGTAAGGATTGTTTTTTTTATAAACATCTTTGGAGTAAAAATTTTCATATTTCCAAGCCGAATCATCAAAATTGGGTAAAGCGAAATTAGGATGATCTTGTTCTGTAAACCTTGCTTTTTCTTCAATGAAAGTACCTTCTTCTATTTCTTTTTCAGTAAAAACTCTAGGTTTTTCAAAAGAGTTTTGAGCATAACAAAAATTTTGCAATGCTAAAAAAATGAAAACAAAGAATGTAAAAAGAATATTTTTTTTCAAAATTCTATCAAATTTAAATTTGATTATCCGTTTTTAATCATAACCCTGTAATGTTAGCAATAATAAGCCTTTCAAAGAGGCTATCTCCAAAATATCTTCGATTTAGCTTGTAG
>NZ_JADQBD010000010.1:0-76423 GCF_017808115.1 Chryseobacterium sp. RR2-3-20
ACCTACTTAACTTCCGTTTTTCGGTGCCGCAAAGATAGATATTCATACAAACACAAAACAAATTAATTTAACATAAAATTTACCCTCACGTAACATTAACACCATAACAGCATGGATATCAGCCACTATTTTTTTAAACAACTGTTTGCTTTTTTTTACTCTAAAGCTAGAAATGTATTCAGATTGGATACGTTTTATATCAATTCAAAAATATGACACTATATAATATGGAGCAATTTCAAAAGAAAACTCGGTTATCAATATAATTTAAATAAGTATAAAATTGATTGATTATCATTTTTTTAATTCAATAGAAATCAATATTATATAATAATATAGAAGAAAATATAGTATTTATCAATGAATCATACCAAAGTAAATATTAAATATTATACAAAACTAAAAACCCTAATTACTTTAAAATATTTAAAGAATTATATATAGTAAGAATTCTGATTTTTACAAATTCTTCATAATATATACAAAATTTATTTTTTTTTGTTTATCTTTGCACACTTAAATATTTAACCGGGACGAGTTCCCATAACAATTAAACAATATGTCAGTAAAAATCAGATTACAGAGACACGGTAAAAAAGGTAAGCCTTTCTTTCACATCGTAGTTGCAGATTCAAGAGCTAGAAGAGATGGTAGATTCATCGAAAAATTGGGTACTTACAATCCAATTACTAACCCTGCTACTATTGATTTGAACGTTGATGCTGCTGTAAAGTGGTTAAACAACGGAGCTCAGCCAACTGATACGGCAAGAGCTATTCTTTCTTACAAAGGTGCTCTTTACAAAAAACACTTACAAGGTGGTGTTTCTAAAGGTGCTTTTGATGAGGCTGAAGCAGAAAAAAGATTCAATGCTTGGTTAGAAGCTAAAGATGCTAAAGTTCAAGGTAAAGTTGAAGGTTTAGCAACAGCTAAAGCAGATGCTAAGAAAGCTGCTTTGGATGCTGAGCAAAAAGTAAATGAAGCTAGAATTGCTGCAACTGCAAAGGCTGAAGCAGATGCAAAAGCTGCTGAAGAGGCTGCGAATGCTCCAGCTGAAGAAACTGCTGCTGAAGGGGATGCTCCAGCTGCTGAGGCAGAAGGAACTGAAGAGGCTCAGGCTTAATCTTTAAGAAAATACAAAGTAAAGGCACGGTTTTTATCGTGTCTTTATTGTTTCATAAATATTGATATTTGTACACCACCACTTAAATTTTTACAATGAAAAAAAAAGAATGCTACTTATTAGGTAAAATTACGAGAAGACACGGTCTTGCCGGAAATGTAATTCTTAAATTAGATACCGACCAACCTGAAATCTACAAAAAACTGGAATCTATTTTTTTAGAAATAAATGGATTATTAGTTCCTTTTTTTATTGAAAAATCTTCTTGGAGTAAAACAGATGCACTGAATATCGCTTTCAAAAATTCTTCTGATGCATTGGTAGATCAGTCTTTAGGAAAAGATGTTTATCTTCCTTTATCCTCTTTACCAAAGTTAACAGGAAACCAGTTCTACTACCACGAAATTATCGGATACAATATTTTGGATGAAAATGATAATGACTGTGGTGTAATTCGCTCTGTGAACGATCAGACTGCACAGTCTTATTTCATCACAAATCTTGATGGTAAAGAGGTTGTTATTCCTATCATTAAAGACTGGATTTTGGAAGTAAACAGAAATGAACGTTTTATTAAAATGCAGCTTCCGGAAGGTCTTATTGATGTTTTCTTAGTTCCTTCTAAAAAAGATGAATAAAATTCACTTTTATAATAATTAGTTCATTTATTAGTCATTCATATTTTATAAGTAATTTTTATTATTTTATTCTGAAATAATTTTTTTCCAGAATTATTGGTATATAGAAACTTAAATAAATTCAGAACTTTGGATATTATTTTAATTCTCCTAAAATAAAATAATATTTACAGAACTTTTTCACGATTAAAAATCTGTAGTGCAAGCTCAATAAAAATCTTCATCTCAAAATTAAATTATAGATATTCTTTTTAAAAAGACAGCGTAAACTTTAATTTGCGTTGTTTTTTTGTAACTTTGCACTCATTAATTTTTAGACAAAAATTTATCATCAACCAATGAAAAAGCAGACGATTAAAGAAATCCTACAGGATTACAAAAAAGTATTACATCATGACATTACCGTTTACGGTTGGGTAAGAGCCTTCCGTTCTAACCGCTTCATCGCGCTTAATGATGGTTCTACAATTAATAATTTGCAGATTGTTGTTGATTTCGAAAATTTCGATGCAGAATTAATCAGTAAAATAAGCACAGCTTCTTCCCTTAAAGTTGTTGGTGAAGTTGTAGAAAGCCAGGGAGCCGGACAAACTGTAGAAATTATCGCTAAAAAAATCATTATTTTAGGAGATAACTTTACAGAAGAAAGAGATAAAACTATTCTTCAGCCTAAAAAACATTCTCTGGAAGTATTAAGAGATCAGGCACATTTAAGATTCAGAACCAATTTGTTTGGAGCTGTTTTCAGAGTGCGTCATGCGGTAAGTTTCGCAATCCACTCATTTTTCAACAAAAATCAGTTTTTTTACATCAACACACCGGTTATAACGGGTGCAGATGCAGAAGGAGCCGGAGAAATGTTTGGTGTAACCAATTTCGATTTAAATAATATCCCAAGAGATGAGCAGGGAGATATCGATTTTTCTCAGGATTTCTTTGGAAAAAAGACCAATTTAACCGTTTCAGGACAGCTTGAAGGCGAAACTGCAGCAATGGGATTGGGAAGAATTTATACTTTCGGACCAACTTTCCGTGCAGAAAACTCCAATACAACGCGTCACTTGGCAGAATTCTGGATGATTGAACCAGAAGTTGCTTTCAATAACCTTGAAGACAATATTGATCTTGCAGAAGATTTCCTTAAATATGTAATTCAGTACGTTTTGGATAACTGTAAAGACGATTTGGATTTCTTGGACAAACGTTTTGCCGAAGAGCAAAAATCTAAACCTGAAAAAGAAAGAGCAAAAGAAGGTTTGATTGAAAAACTGGAAAATGTAATTACCAAGCGTTTCAAGAGAGTTTCTTATACAGAAGCAATAGAGATTTTATTAAATTCAAAGGAAAATAAAAAAGGAAAATTCGTCTATCCAATCGAAGAATGGGGTGCAGATTTGCAATCTGAGCACGAAAGATTTTTAGTTGAAAAACATTTCGAATGCCCTGTAGTTTTATTTGATTATCCTAAAGAAATTAAAGCATTCTACATGAAGCTGAATGATGACAACAAAACGGTTGCTGCAATGGATGTACTTTTTCCAGGAATTGGCGAAATTATCGGAGGTTCCGAAAGAGAAGCAAGATTAGATGTTCTGAAAACAAAAATGGCAGAAATGCACGTTGATGAACATGAATTGTGGTGGTATTTGGATACCAGAAAATTCGGTTCCGTGCCACACGCCGGATTTGGTCTGGGATTGGAAAGATTGGTTCTTTTCGTAACAGGAATGACAAACATCAGAGACGTAATTCCTTTCCCGAGAACACCGAAGAATGCTGAGTTTTAATTTTTTAAACATACAATGTCTCTGGAAGTTTCAGAGACATTTTTATTTGCTGATTATGGGAATTAAAATTAATTTTACTTTTTTATTGTTAAACAAATTCAAACTTTGCTGATAATTTATAATTATTTTTACAAGTCTTTTAATGATGAAATCATTCAACACTTGACCTATCAAAAGAATGACCAAAAACGAAACCTTCAGAAACTGGATTAATCAGTATTCCGCTCCTTTACTAAAACGTGCCGTTTTTCTAATTTCAGATAAAACAGAGGCAGAAGATATTGTGCAGGACGTTTTTGTTGCCGCTTTTCATTCTTATGAATCTTTTGAAGGCAAAAGCAATCCTTTAACTTGGCTCATGGTAATTCTGCAGAGAAAAGTTTCTGATTATTACCGAAAAAAATACAAATCTGAGCCTCACGTTAGTTTTGATCAGTATTTCGATGAAACAGGCTCCTGGAGAAATGATGATGTATTGGCAGACTGGAATATTTCAGATAAAGAAAATGAGTTGCTGAATGATTTTGATTTTAATAAAATATTTGATAATTGTATAGAAAATTTACCCGAAAGATGGAAAATTCCCGTAAAATTGTATTACCTTCAAGAAAAAAAAGGAGAAGATGTGTGTCAGGAATTAAAACTTTCTGCGACTAATCTTTGGAAGATTCTGCAAAGAAGCCGGTTACAGCTAAGGGAATGTTTGGAGCTCAATTGGTTTTTGCCCACATAAATGAACTGAGAATGCTAAAAAAATTAATTCATAAACTTTTTTTACCATGCAGCACCGCTACCCTGCTCATGGAAAAAAGTATTGCGAAAACCATTTCTTCCAGAGAGCAAAAACAGCTCAATATTCATCTGAAAATATGCAAATGGTGCAGATCTTATCAGGAAAAATTAAAAATCCTCGATGACATTTTAAAAAGAAAAATTCAATCCGAAAACAAAACTGATTCAATTGATATTCAGAAATTTAAAGAAAAAACGATGAAAAATCTGAAAATATAGAAAAAAAATCTGTCAGGATTTTATCCTTGTTCCGACTATACTTTTGAAAATAAAGTATTCATTTAAAAACTAAAGAAAATGAGCGGAACAACATCAGTTAAAAACAAAACGTATCAGAAAGGCTACACCATTTCCATATTAGGAGCTTCTTTAATCTTACTGTGGATAGGACTTTTTAAATTTACTCCTACAGAAGCCAACGCAATAAAACCCTTATTGGAAAACCATTTCCTTACTTTTTTCGTTTATGATTATATAAATATTCAATGGGTATCAAATGCTATCGGAACGATAGAAATTATCATTGCAATTGTATTATTGTTTAGTGCGAAATTTGCAGTGCTGAAAAGGTTTGCAGGAATCGGAATGATCGCAGTGTTCACAGTAACACTAAGCTACCTCTTCACAACTCCCGGAATATGGAAGATTGTTGACGGATTTCCTGTCACAGACTTTTTCATTCTGAAAGATTTGATGCTCTTGGGATTTGGATTAATGATTTTAAATGATAAATAATGAATTTAAATAATAAGAGAAAGATGAAAAGTATATTAATGTTATTCGGATTAAGCTTCGGAATAGCTGTATTTGCAGGAAGTTGTGGTGATGCAAAACCAAAATCCACAGAAAATAAAAAAGAAAATAACACCATTATGGACAGTAAAAATTTAAAGGAAATCTATTTTGCAGGGGGATGTTTCTGGGGAACCGAGCATTTTTTTCAGCAAGTTCGAGGAGTGGTAAAAACGGAAGTGGGATATGCCAACGGAAATACTAAAAATCCTACTTATGAAGAAGTGGTAAGTCACACTACGGGTTTTGCCGAAACAGTAAAGGTGCTTTATGATCCAGAGCAGGTAGATCTTAAACTTTTAATTGATCTGTATTTTAAAACGATTGATCCTACAAGCATAGACAAGCAGGGAAATGACAGAGGAAATCAGTACCGGACAGGAATTTATTCAACAGACAAAGAAACTGAAGCGGTTGTGAAAGCTGAAGTGGAAAGATTAGCCAAAAACTACAGTAAACCCGTAGTGGTAGAAACGATTCCATTGAAAAATTTCTATAAAGCAGAAGATTATCATCAGGATTATCTTGACAAAAATCCTGGAGGATACTGTCATATTGAGCCGGGTCTTTTTGAAATGGCAAGAAATGCCAACCCACTGCCTAAAAAAGAAGTAAAATACCAAAAGCAGGATAAAAAAGCTTTGAAAGAAAAACTGACTGCAGAACAATATTATGTAACGCAGGAAAACGGAACTGAACGACCTTTTCAAAACGAGTACTGGGACGAAACAAGAGAAGGAATTTATGTAGATATTACCACCGGAGAGCCTTTGTTTATCTCAACCGATAAATTTGAATCAGGTTGCGGATGGCCAAGTTTTTCTAAGCCGATTACAAAAAAGCTGATTGATGAAAAATTAGACCGTTCTCACGGAATGACCAGAGTTGAAGTAAGAAGCAAAACAGGAGATGCGCATTTGGGTCATGTCTTTAACGATGGACCGGCAGATAAAGGCGGACTTCGTTACTGCATCAATTCAGCTTCGTTGAAATTTATTCCAAAAGCAGAAATGGAACAGAAAGGATACGGAGAATATATTTCGCTCTTAGACAAAAAATAATAGACCTAAGATATTTAAAATTTCGGCGCGCCTCTGCGAGGCGCGCCGAAATTTTATCGTATTAAGAAAAAAATTATTTTTCTTTTGATCTTTGTAAAACTTCATCTACCATTCCAAAGCTTTTCGCTTCTTCAGATGTCATCCAATAATCTCTGTCAGATGCTTTCTCCACCCATTCGTAAGTCTGTCCGGAATGTTCAGAAATAATGTCATACAATTCTTTTTTCAGTTTCAGCATCTCTCTCAGGTTAATTTCCATATCAGAAGCAACACCTTGTGCACCGCCGCTCGGTTGGTGAATCATCACTCTAGAATGCTTTAATGCAGAACGCTTACCTTTTTCGCCTGCAACTAAAAGTACAGCCCCCATAGATGCAGCAATACCAGTACAAATTGTTGCTACATCTGGTTTAATAATCTGCATCGTGTCATAAATCCCCAATCCTGCATAAACACTTCCTCCAGGAGAATTAATATAAATCTGAATATCTTTATTCGGATCCGAACTTTCCAGGAACAAAAGCTGTGCTGTTACAATATTTGCCACCTGATCGTCGATTCCGGTTCCCAGGAAAATAATTCTGTCCATCATCAATCTAGAAAAAACGTCCATTTGTGCAACGTTCATTCTTCTCTCCTCCATAATATAAGGTGTAAGATTGGTAGGATTGAATGCTCCAATATATTGATCGGTTACCAAACCGTTATTTCCCATATGTTTTACTGAGAAATCTCTGAATTCTTTTTTAATATCCATTCGCTTATAATTTCTTTATTTTTTTCCAATATCGTTCCAAACAAATATAAGGACATTATGGCAGAAGAAAAAATCGTTATTACTTATTATTCCCTTTATTTATCTCATTTTATCCAGATAAATCCCTTTAATGGGTGAGTATTCTATCATATCGTTCAGGCGCATAGAAGCCTGCTTTAGTAATGTTATTTTTTTTATCAGCTCAAAATATTTGGATTCGTCTGAAGTTCTGTAATTTTCTAGTTCGGCTATAGCTAGTTTAATTAAATAATCAATATAACGGTATTTGTGAAGTAATATATCGCCTTTTACCTGATCTCCTACTTTATCTCCGTAATTAGGCGGATAGATATTTCTCGAAGCCCAGTTTTCCAGTTCATCTTTTGGAAGAAGTGCATCTACTACTTTGGTGGTAATCTCTTCATCCATAAAAGTCACAAAAAAACTTCCGCTTCTCAGTTCGTCATTCTGAATTCCTTCTTTAATCTGGTTGATGATAATTTCGTTGTTTTTTGCTAAAAAACCGTAATGTTCTTCTTCAAAATGATGAAGAATTTCTTCAATAACAGTAATCTGATATTCTGTATTTTCCTCGTCTGTACGCTTTAGAACAACATCTCCGAACATCAGCATATGATCAATCAGTTTATTTTCCATAAATAAAACATCAAACAAAAACGGATCTTCCTTTTCTTTATCAAAAGGCACAATTTCCATTTTTACTGGTGTATTTTCTTTTTGCTGATGCGTTTTCTGTGTTTGATTATCTGTAATCTGCCGCTGAATATCCAGTTCATTAAACAGACTTTGCTCCGAAAGCTGGAATTTTTTTGAAACTTCTTTTAAGTAAATTTCCTTTTTTAATGCATTCTGAACAAAAGAAACCGATTTTACAATATTTCTTATCGCATCGGCTTTTTTAATAGGATCGTTTCCTGCATCCTTTAAAAGAATTTCAGCTTTAAAATCTATAAAATCTGTTGCTTCATTTTCAATAAAATTCTCAACATATTCCTGCGGATGCTTACGGGCGAAAGAGTCGGGATCATCACCTTCGGGGAAAAGAAGAACTCGAATATTCATTCCTTCAGCCAAAAGCATATCAATACTTCTGAAACTAGCTTTAATTCCCGCATTATCACCATCAAAAAGAATAGTTACATTCTCTGTAAGTCTTTTAATAAGCTTAATCTGCTCTGTTGTTAATGAAGTTCCGGAACTTGCCACAACATTTTCGATTCCGGAAAGATGAAGAGAAATTACATCCATATAGCCTTCTACCAAAAGACAGACATTTTTGCGGGAAATTGCCTGTTTACTTTGGTTTAAGCCATATAAAACATTAGACTTATGATAAATTTCGGTTTCAGGGGAATTGAGATATTTTGCGGTTTTCACATTGCTTCTCAGAATTCTGGCTCCAAATCCTAACACTCTTCCGGAAAAACTGTGGATAGGGAAAATTACTCTTTCTCTGAAACGATCTATACCCGCAGGAGAATTCTCCGGAAAAATAGATAATCCAGATTTTTCTAAAATTTCTTTTGTGTAACCTTTTTCTAATGCAAATTCTGTGAATGCGTTTTTCTTTTCTGGTGAATAACCGAGTTGGAATTTTTTGATGATATCGTCTTTCAGTTCTCGTTCTCTGAAATAGGAAAGACCAATTGCCTTACCTTCACCATCTTCCCAAAGGATATTCTGAAAAAACTCGTTGGCTACTTCATGAATTTTATACAGTAAATCTCTTTCAGACTGTGCAATTTTGGCTTCTTCGGAAAATTCCCGTTGATCTTCTTCTATCTCTATCCCATATTTTTTTGCTGCATGTCTTAATGCTTCAGGATACGTAAAATTTTCGATTTCCATGAGAAAAGAAATCGCTGTTCCTCCTTTTCCTGTAGAAAAATCCTTCCAAATCTGTTTACTTGGAGAAACCACAAAGCTTGGCGATTTTTCCTCATGAAACGGGCTTAACCCTTTAAAATTGGATCCTGCCCTTTTCAACTGTACATATTCTCCAACAATTTCTTCTACCCGAATTGTGGAAAATATCTTATCTATTGTCTGTTTGGAAATCATAATATAAAAATGATGAAAATAATTAAAACGATTAACTTTATATTTAACATGAATATAATCATATTAAAATATGCTTAAACGCTTACCAAAAGTTTAGATCTTTTTAATTTTGCAAAATTAAATAAGTATTTAAGATGAAAAGTATTTTAAATAAAATATCTTCTTTTTTTTTCTTTATTGTTTTTTTTCATTTTGCCAACGCACAAGTCGGGATTAATACCAATAATCCTTCAAGAATGTTAGATGTTGAAGGCACAATGAAAGTACACAATTTGAACGACGCCCATGCCAATGCAGATTACGACCAATCTATAGTAACCGACAGCAATGGCAATATAGATTTTACAAAAAAATCTAGCCTTTTGCCATCTGGAAACAGTAATAATACAGACAAGGAAAGCTTTAGCCAAATTTACAATACTACAGACGGAAATGGTGATGGAAACAAAATTTTAAAATGCGGGAAATTTCAGTTTTCGCTGACATCTACCAGTGATTCTAAGATTAGATTTAGATTGAATGACAATCCTAATACCCAAGTTGGAATTTATATGAACATGGAACAAAACTGGGATTCTAATGGTTATCAATTTTTCCAAGGAAAAAGCTATTACGGAACCCCTAGCGAAAAGTTTGTATTTGATTCTACAAATTATACAGCCTGGCAAAATTTAGCCGAAGCACAACTAGCTGATTTCGAACAAAATGTACTCAATTTTCAATATCCTGGTGATTCTGATTTTTACCGGCTCATCATCTATAGAATTAAACAAAGCGTAGGATCTACTCCAGACAGTAGGGATTTTGCCGTAGTATGCGAAAAATTTTAGAAAAATGAAGAAAATTTTAATGTCAGTTTTTTTTATTCCTGCACTGTTTATATCTCAAAACGTAGGAATTAATACAGCTGAACCCTCGAGAAAACTCGATGTAAATGGTAATTTAAAAGTAAGCAGCATCCTTGTTAAAACTGGCAATGTAGATTAGTCCAGGATCTTGCATTCTGATAAAACCTCTGGAAAGATAGACTATATCCTTATCTCGGATATTTTTAAAGCTCCAAACAATAATTCTGATGTTAAAAGAAAGATTTATTTGGCAGATACTCCTGTAACGGCTAATGAATGTACCTGTAGCGATCTCACCTTTAGAATTAACAACAATAATACTGCAGAATTTAAATTAAATTCTAATACTATTTTCACCACAAATAATAATGCTACTCAATTTGTAATGGGATATGGTATAAAAAGGTGGTCTAATAACAGCCCGGAATATACTTACCAAAATGGATCTACCACATTTACGTCTACGAATTACAACACCTTCCAAACTTTAGATGCTACTCTCTTTCCGTCTTCTACGGACAATACGATAAGAATTTATACCATTGTGCCACCCAACCAAAAAACACTGTATAGAGTAACCTTAACAAAGAATACGAATAACGATTCCGGAACTAACAAATATCTTTACGGGATCATCTGTGAACGGTTTTCAATGCAATCTTTATAAAATTATGCAAAAGAAAAATTTATATTTACTATTCAGTTTATTATTAAATCTATTTTTTTACGCACAAAATGTCGGAATAGGAACTACTAACCCTGCAGCAACATTAGATTTAAACGGAAATTTAAGAGTTCGTACCCTAACAGACAAAACCACAGATACAAGCTACAAAGATGTAGTAGTAGCAGATGCTAACGGTAATCTTGGAAGATGGGATAAAGCAAATATGATAGCAAAGATTCAGGATGAAATTTTAACAAATCAGAAGATTAATTACGTTTCCAATCTATCAACATATGGCTCCGAAATGAAATGTGACAGATTTAGATTGAAATTCGATGTTGAAAACAATAAAGTATATCCATTTATCTCGCTTTCATCCGATCCTGCACCGGTTAATTCTTCAACAAAAGTATATTATAGTTATATACATAAAACCAATGCAAGTAGCTTTAGTTTTGTGTCACCTAACGTCCTTTTTATGCAGCAGTCCGTTAATATAACGAGTTCTACATGGCAAAAATTAGATACGAATTTTAATCATAATGTGCTCGACGAAGTATATTTAAGCTATCCTAATACCAATGTCCTTTATCGTATTACTTTTTTGCAAAGACAAAGTGGTGACACTCAAAATGGGGTTACGCCTTACTTTTACACCATAACTTGTGAAATATTTTAAGACTTCACATTCATATAAAACTTTGAAGTTACCTCTAACTGACTGATTTGTTTCAGTCAGTTTTATTTTATACTTACGACAAAAATTTAGCACAAATACTTATATTTGCTTATGCAATTCACCATTCATCAAAAGAGCGACTGGCAAAAAGTCGCAGATTCTATTCTTCCTGAATTCAAAAATAATATCTTGCTGTTAAAAGGAAATTTAGGAGCGGGTAAAACAACATTTACCCAATTTTTGCTTAAAAATCTGGGAAGTGAAGATGAAGTAAGCTCTCCCACCTACTCTATTGTAAACGAATACAATTCTCCAAAAGGAAAAATTTTTCATTTTGATTTATACAGACTTAAAAACATTGATGAAGTCTACGATATTGGTATTGAAGAATATCTCGATAATTCTTATCTCTGTATAATAGAATGGCCGGAAGTATATGAAGCAGAATTGCAGGGCTTGAATTTTCATACAATGACTATTGAAAATACTGGTGAAAGCAGAGAGATTTCATTCGATTAAAAATGATATCTTTGTCTGATAAAAATAGTAAGTCTTTAATTGAATAATCATGAGTACTACACATATTTTTACACCTTTTTCAGAAGAAGAACTGATGCCGAAAGAAGAAAAACTGGATGTAATTAAAAAAGGGAAACAATTCAGTATAGGAATTCCAAAAGAAACCTGTCTCAACGAAAGAAGAACGTGTATTACGCCAGATGCTGTACAGGTTTTGGTAGAACATGGTCACGAAATTATTGTAGAATCTGGTGCAGGAAAAAGCTCATTCTTTACCGACTTACAATATTCAGAATCTGGAGCCAGAATTACAGAAGATCCTAAAGAAGCTTTTGCTCAGGATTTGGTTCTTAAAATTAACCCTCCCACAGAAGAAGAAACAGAATATCTTAAACCTAATTCTTATCTTGTTTCTGCTCTACAGATCAACTTAAGAGATAAAGATTATTTTCTGAAACTCGCCGAGAAAAAAATTAATGCTATTGCGTTCGAATTTATTGCAGACGAATACAAACAACTCACATTAGTGAGGTTAATCGGGGAAATTGCCGGTACTGTTTCTATTCTTTATTCATCAGAATTATTAGCATTGTCTAATGGATTAATGCTTGGCGGAATAACCGGTGTTCGACCTGCGGAAGTAGTGGTTTTAGGAGCCGGAATTGTAGGAGAATTTGCAACAAAAGCTGCCATAGGTTTAGGGGCAAGTGTAAAAGTTTTCGATAATTCTCTTTCCAAACTGAGAAGGCTTCATACTTTGGTAGACAGCAGAGTTCCTACTTCAATAATCGATCCTAAAGAGCTCAGCAAGAGCTTAAGAAGAGCAGATGTGGTTATCGGAGCTTTACCGAGACTCAATATGCAGCCTATTGTTACCGAAGAAATGGTAATGAAAATGAAGAAAGGCAGTGTTATTATAGACATCGGAATCGACAACGGGAAAGCAATAGAAACTTCCGAACTTACAACAATGGAAGATCCGTATATTATAAAACATGGCGTAATCCATTGTGGACTTCCGAATTTAACTTCAAAAATGCCGAGAACCACAACCAAGGCAATTTCTAATTTCTTTCTTTCTTATATTTTGAATTATGACGAAGAAGGTGGTTTCGAAAATATGCTTTTACGCAAAAATGAAATGAAGCAAAGCTTATATATGTACAAAGGGCGACATACTAAAAAAGTAATCTGCGACCGTTTCGGACTTACGTATCACGACATCAATCTTTTAATTTTCTAATGAAAAAAATAAAATTCTTTGTAATTGGTCTGGTTCCCGGACTTATTATCGTTTTTTTTGTACTTAATAAAAAAGGTGTAAGCTGCAGTGGTTATTTACCCAACAGCAGGGTTATTGCCGAAACACTTTCTAAAGATTTTGAATATTCAGATCAATTCAAAACAGAGATGAATGCTTTAAAAATCAACGAAAAATTCCTGAAAGACAGCATTATTACCAACGGGAAAATAGATTTCGACAAAAGCCATGCTCAGAAAAAACCTTGTCCAGACTATCTTTTAACGTATCCGGAAAAAAAACCTGCCTACGAAATTACTTTCGAAAAGTGTGAAAATAAAGCAGTTTTACTTTCCCTAAAAAAACTTCCATAATTTAGAAAGTAATATCAATTTTCTGAATTTCTGATATTTTATTATCAGTTTAAAATACAAAAAAAAGCCGCTGAACAATTTTTCAGTGGCTTTTTTTAGGTATATGAATCCAATTTAAATAACTCCTAACTCTTTTCCAACTTTTTCGAAAGCAGCAATAGCTTTATCTAAATGCTCCTGAGTATGGGCTGCCGAAAGTTGAACTCTTATTCTGGCTTTACCTTTTGGAACTACAGGATAGAAAAACCCGATTACATAAATTCCTTCATCCATCAGTTTCTCTGCCATTTTTTGTGATAACGGTGCATCATAAAGCATTACCGGAACAATCGCAGCATCTCCATCAGGAATATCAAAGCCTTTTGCTTTCATTTGGGTTCTGAAATATTCTGCATTCTGCATTACTTTGTCTCTAAGAGAAGTATCATCCGAAATCATATCCAAAACCTTCATTGCAGCTCCCACAATTCCCGGTGCAAGAGAATTAGAAAATAAATAAGGTCTGGAACGTTGTCTCAGCATATCAATAATTTCTTTTTTTCCTGAAGTAAATCCTCCTAAAGCCCCTCCTAAAGCCTTTCCTAGTGTAGAAGTAATAATATCTACTCTTCCCATTACTTCATTGGCTTCGTGTGTTCCGCGACCTGTTTTTCCGATAAATCCGGTAGCATGAGAATCGTCTACCATTACAAGTGCATCATATTTATCTGCCAAATCGCAAACTCCTTTTAGATCTGCAACAATACCGTCCATAGAAAAAACGCCATCGGTAACAATAATTTTAAATCTGTGATTTTTTTCAGAAGCGGCGATAAGCTGTGCTTCCAAATCTTCCATATTGTTGTTTTTGTAACGGTATCTTGCCGCTTTGCAAAGACGAACACCATCAATAATAGAAGCATGATTCAGTTCATCCGAAATAATAGCGTCCTCTTCAGAAAATAAGGGTTCGAAAACTCCTCCATTGGCATCAAAACATGCTGCATAAAGTATTGTATCTTCAAGACCTAAGAATTTTGATATTTTTTCTTCCAGTTGCTTATGAATATCCTGCGTTCCACAAATAAAACGTACCGAAGACATTCCGTATCCATGAGATTCAATCATATCCTGAGAAGCTTTCATCACTTCCGGATTATTGGATAAACCTAAATAATTGTTGGCACAAAAATTCAGCAATTTCTTCCCGTTCGCCTCTATTTCTGCACTTTGTTGGGATGTAATGATTCTTTCTCTCTTATAAAGACCATCATTCTCTATATTTTTGAGTTCGTTCTGTAAGTTTTCAAGATATTTTGCTGAAATCATATAATTAAATTTATTTGGTGCTAATTTACTAAAAAGCCTTTAAACAAATCCGCTAAAAACAATGCAAATATGGGCTGTGAAAAAGTCATAAAAAAACAGGTCTCAAATTATTGAAACCTGTTTTTTTTTAATTAAATCATAAATTAATCGACAATTTCATATTCAACCGGAATAGTACCCTGATTGGTGTTTCCGATTTCTTCGAACGCCGCCTTAGACATATCTAATGCCCTTGAAGAATGGAAAGGTCCTCTGTCATTAATCACTACGATTACCTCTTTTCCATTATTCAGATTGGTAACTTTTACTTCAGTACCAAAAGGAATTGTTCTGTGAGCTGCGGTAAGTTTTTTATTATCAAAAATCTCTCCGCTGGCTGTTTTTCTACCATTAAATTTACTGTGGTAGTAAGACGCATAACTTGTTTTCTTCGCATCTGCGGCATCATTCTTGAAAGAATAAATACCGAAGGTTGAAATCATCATTATGATTACGAGAATAAATCTTTTCATCACTTTGAACTTTTTTACTTGTTTGACGAGGCAAAAGTATAGGGAAACTTTTTACTTGCCTAGTTCAAACGTTAATAAAAGTTAACAAAATCATAAAAATATACTAATTTTTTCGCTAAACAGCTTATTTTAAAGGCTTAAGGATATGATGTTAAAGAATGTTAAAAAAGAGAATTAAAAGTTAAGAGAATTAACAAAAAATTATATTTTAGTTTAACACAAATATACAACATTCTGATTATTAACAAATTACAACCAAATTAAAAAACAACTTATTTGCTTTCTTCATCACTCTGACTCTGGAATCCAATAGCTCTTCGAGGTTCTTCTACAATTTTATAAGTTTCCAATTCATTTTTAACTGCCTGAATTCTGGTTTGAAAGTAATCTAAATTATTCAGAACAGCATCGGCCAAAAACTGTTCTACCAAGTCGAGATATTCGTTGGTAAGCTTTGCGGCAGCATCTCTTAAAGCTCCATGAAGAAGATTTTCATCAATAATCAGATTTTCATTTTTACTTTTCTGATATGCATTTTTAATTCTTTTTTTCAAACTCTGCGTGAAATCTATTAGCATCGTATTGCTGAAAACTTTCATCTGAGAAGCCACATTATTCCAGAAAGGAATTTTGTCAGCCTGATTGTTTTTAAGAATTTTATACAAAAGAGAATCTTTATCCAAATTTCTGGTAATCTGAAATAAGATTATTTCGGCTCTCTCTGTCGCATTAGGCGGGAAAACGGGAATCAAAACATCAAATCTTCCTGGTGCAAGTATTTCCTCATCAATATCTGAAACCGAATTTGCAGAACCTACCATCAGTATATCTTCACTTTCAAATTTAGAAATATGATGCAACACCATTTCCTGAGCTTCGAGATTGGCATACGAAATATTATTTTCTGCCTTTCGCTGCATCATGATTTCATCAAAATCTTCCAGAAAAAGCAAAACCCGATCGTGCTTCATTATCGCTAACAAATAATCGTTGAAATTGGTTTCATTTCCATTCACGAAAGAAATTCCGAGATCGTACTTTTTGATTTCCTTGAACTGATAATTGATAATTTCTGCAATCTTATTAGCCCAGAAAATTTTTCCGCTTCCGGGAGGCCCGTAGAGAATAATTCCGGCAGGTTTATAAATTCCCCAATCTTTAATCTGCTGAGGATTGAGAAAAGGTTCCAAAACTTCCGAAATGTAAAAAAACAAATCTCTGTACCCGATAAAATCTCTTTTCTGAAGACTGGTTTTATTCCCGAAATAGTCGTAAACAAATTTATAATTGCCTCCTAATCTTTTATCTATTCCGTAACTGGAAACAGACGAGCGGTAAAATCCGTTATCGAATATATTATTTTCTTTAATTGCTTTTTCTATTTTTTCTTTGGGCTGATTGATGGTTTCTGCAATCTGTTCTACCGTCTTGTTTTTATCTAAATCTTTTTCATATTGCTTTAAAAATTCGGAATTTTCACGGGCAAATTTTTCGAAATCTTCCTTTACTTCGAAATTAGTTGAAATACAATCTGTAAGATCAAGATCAAAATCCTGTATAAAGCATTTTATGGCTTCCGGAGAAACATTCAGTTCTTTTGCGAGTTGTATTAATTTCATAATTAGATTGGTATAGATTTCAGAAAGCTACAATCTTTGAACCATTATCGAAATTTAGAACTTCCATAATATTCAGATTGAAGAAACCATTTTTATTCTTTTAAAAATATGATTTTTTTTGAAGATTTTAAAAATCATCAAACTAAAAATGAATTTTTAAATGAAATTAAAGCAAATAAAGGATTATTCTTCCAGTGCATACACCGCAAAACTGGCTAACCAATGATCGCCACCATAATTACCTTGAAAAAGTAAAGGTAAACCATTATTCAGGAAAATATTGGCTGTTTTCAGAAAATCTCTTTTCAAAGGATGACTTTCCGGAAGACTTTTGGCAACGCCTTTCATACACCAAGCTTTAGAAAAAGACAATCCCACCAGATGAACGGTCTGAAAATCATTCAAATCACTTACTACAGGTATTTTTTCGATATTTTTTAGACTTCGTTGATCATAAAATGTATTCAGCCACTGCACAAAATCTTTTTGAGGCAGCACTCTTCTCATTAAGTCTGCAATTTCCAAACTGGGAGAAAAGAAATCGGATCCATCCGGCTCAAGATATGCAGGCGTTTTTTCGTCTTTCAAATAAAAATATTTTACCTTTTCGGTAAGTTGCTTTTCAAATTCAGAATCTTTGTTGGCTCTTGCCCAATCTATTGCAAATCCCATCGCAAAAGCAGTATTGGGATGCACACCCGTTCTGTTGGGATAAGTTTGTTTGGGAAGAAAAGATTTCCAAGAAGCCAGAATTTTATCTGTTAAAGGCTTTAAATTCTGATGCCAAATCTTCGCTTTAGGATTATCCCAAGTAGTAAGTTCTTCATCCAGCTTAAGCAGCCAAGCCCAACCGTAAGTTCTCTCGAAAGTTGCTGTAAGCTGATATTTGGTAAAATAATCGGCTTCTGTCTGAAGATTTTCTTTGGTAAGAGAGTTTTCCAAAATTGACTCAATATTTTTTGCAACAGAAAGATGTGGTTTAGATTTTAACAATTTTACCAACATCCAATGTCCGTGAACAGAACTGTGCCAATCGAAACACCCATAAAAACTGGGATGCAAATCTTTAGGACTTAATGCAACCTCATCAGAATTATTGATGATATGTGCAGTTTTATTAGGATATTCCTGAGTAATGCAGTGTAGCGGTTTTTCAGATAGCTTTATCGCCATTTCGTCTGAAAGTTTCGGAACTTCCTGAGCAAAAACTCCAAAAGGGAAAATAGTGATTGCCAAAAAATATTTTCTCATAAGATATTTTTAGAGTTTCAATATTAGAAAATATAATCTTTCACACGGGAAGTAGCCATTTCTTTTTCGTTGATCCAACTTAGAAAAGACTCCAATTTATCCTCCATTTTTTTTCCTAAATTCCATTTTCTGTGGAAAGGTATCTTAAAATGATGTTTATTGACATCTGTAAATTGCCAAGAATCTAAGTAAATCATTACAAAATCATCTTTTTTCAAAGTTTCGAAGACCATATTCTGATAATATTTCATAGGCAAAACCTGAAAAACAAAATCATTATACGGAAGCTGACTGTAAGGAGAAATACTTTCCGGAATAATGCTTACTCCATCTTCTTCTATAATCTCCGGAGATTTCTTAAGCCGTTTGAACGGAAAGAGAATATCTGCATGATCTATCGCTGAAACATAATTAAACCCAGACTGTTTCAGCTCCTGTAACGTAAAACTGTTGTTTTTATAACGAATTCCTCTTATATTTTTTTCGAGAACATCCTGAATACTATGTTTTACAAGCTCTACCCTTTCCAAAGAACTGTTTTGATGGTAAAAAGCAATCTCATGCCCTTGAGCCGAGATTGCTTTTAAAAGATCTTTAAGCTTCTCAATAATAGAAATTTCTACAAAAAAGCTTGCTTTAATATCATGGATATCTAAAATTCTCAAAATTGCCCTTGTATTACTTTGCGTAATCTGTAATCTTTCCTCGTTGGAAATCTCAAAGCCTTTTTGGGTTTCGGCTTCGATAGAAATTATGTTAAACGTAAGTAATATCATGCAAATTGGGAAGCTTAATTTTTGTTTAGCTTAACCTTAAGATTTTTAATCATATCTTTTGTCATTTCAGAAATTCCGAAATCGTAAGACAATCCCCAATCTTTTTTAGCTACAGAATCATCAATAGAAGCCGGCCAAGAATCGGCAATTGCCTGTCTGAAGTCTGGCTTATAATCTATCTCAAAATCTTTAATTTCATTTTTAATTTCTTCAGCTAATTCTTTAGGAGTAAAAGACATTCCGCCAAGATTGTAAGAAGTATGAACTGTTAAACTTTCTTTGGGAGCATCCATCAGTTTAAGTGTTGCATTAATGGCATCATCCATATACAACATCGGCATTCCCGTATTCTCAGAAATAAAACTTGTATATTTTCCTTTTTCAATTGCTTCGTAAAAAATTTCAACTGCATAATCTGTAGTTCCTCCACCTGCGGGAGTTTTCCAGGAAATAAGCCCAGGATAACGGATACTTCTAACATCTACTCCATATTTATCAAAATAATATTCGCACCATTTTTCGCCTGCCATTTTAGAAATACCGTAAACAGTAGTAGGATTAAGAACCACATCCTGCCCAACATTTTCTTTTGGAATTCCTTTACCAAAAACGGCAATAGAGCTTGGCCAGAAAATCTTTTTTATCAATCCTTCTTTTGCCATTTCACAAAAATGTAATAAAGGCTCAAGATTCAGTTTCCATGCAAAAATCGGCTGTTTTTCTGAAGTTCCGGACAAAAGAGAAGCCAAATGATAAACCGTTGTTATTTCGTAATCTTTAATAACCTGTCTTACCAATTGCGTATTGGTTACATCCATTCTTTCGTAGTATCCTGCCGATGTAATACCCTGCTGAAATCTGTCTAAACCCGAAGCTACAACATTTTCTGCACCATGAATTTCTACAAGTCTATTGGTAAGTTCTGTTCCGATTTGCCCTAAAGCTCCTGTTATAAGTATTTTTTCCGTGAAGGACTCCATTTTTATTTACTGTTAGTTGATTATAAGCAAAAGTAAAAATTTTGCTTACGATAAGAAAACAAAATTGTAAATTAGATTATAAAATTTACAGATGAAAAAAATCTTGTTTCTATGTATTATGATGAGCCATTCTTTTTCGGCTCAGTATAAAGACATTACCATTGTAAAAGAAGTTAGGGTAAAAAATAAAGGTGTTGTAGTTTCTGCTCATCCATTGGCAAGTGAAGCTGGAGCAAAAATTTTAAAACTCGGAGGAAATTCTTACGATGCTATTGTTGCTACACAATATGCTTTGGCAGTAGTTTATCCTCAAGCAGGAAATATAGGTGGAGGCGGTTTTCTTGTAGGAGTAAAAAGTACGGGAGAAAAATTCACCATTGATTACCGTGAAACGGCTCCCCAAAAAGCCAGCCATGATATGTATATCGACAAAAACGGAAAAGCCGATACCAATCTCTCTCAAAACGGAAGATTAGCAGTGGGAATTCCGGGAAGTGTTGCCGGATTTTTTGCTACATTGAAATATTGTAAACTCCCAATGAGTCAATTGATTCAGCCAGCTATAGATTTAGCCGAAAAAGGGTTTGCAATCACAGAAAAAGAAGCAGATTTATTAAATTCTAACCAAGAAAATTTTAAGAAACACAATTCTTCGTCTATCGTTTTTGTTAAACCTATTCCTTGGAAAGCAGGAGATATTTTAACCCAAAAAGAGCTTGCAGAATCATTAAAATTAATTCAAAAATTGGGTGCAAAAGGTTTTTATGAAGGAAAAACCGCTAATCTTATCGTTTCTGAAATGAAAAAAGGCAACGGAATCATTAGTCTTGATGATTTAAAAAATTATAAAGTTGCCGAAAGAAAACCATTAGATTTCAATTATAAAGGCAATAACATCGTGTCTATGCCATTGCCTTCCAGTGGCGGAATATTACTTGCTCAAATGCTGAAAATGGCGGAATTCGAAAATTTAGAAAAACATCAACAAAATTCTGTGAAAGCTGTTCAGATTATGGTGGAAGCAGAACGGAGAGCTTTTGCCGACAGAGCAGAATATATGGGCGATCCGGATTTTATTGAAGATAAAACTTCCTACCTTATTTCTGATGAGTATCTTAAAAACAGATGGAAAAACTTCAGCTTCAATAAAGCAACCTTAAGCTCTGAAGTTGGAAAAATTATTCCTCAACCTAAAGAATCTACGGAAACTACGCATATCTCTGTAATTGATAAAGAGGGAAATGCTGCTTCGGTTACCACTACTCTGAATGGCTTATATGGCAGTAAAGTTGTTGTTTCGGGAGCCGGTTTTTTCCTGAATAATGAAATGGACGATTTTTCTGTAAAACCGGGTGTTCCCAATATGTTTGGAGCAGTGGGTGGAGAAGCAAATTCTATTCAGCCTCATAAAAGAATGCTTTCTTCTATGACTCCTACTATTGTTTTGAAAAACGGAAAACCCATTATCATTGTTGGTACACCGGGAGGAACTACCATTCCGACCTCTGTTTACCAAACTATTGTTGATGTAATTGATTTTAAACTGAATGCCAATATTACCGTAAACAGTCCCAAATTTCACCACCAATGGTTACCTGAAACTGTAGCTTTTGAAAAAAACTTTCCAGAATCTACTGTGAATGAGCTCGAAAAGTTAGGCTATAAATCTGAAAAAGTAAAACAGATAGGAAGAACTGAAATGATTCTAATTGATGAAAATGGAAATATTAATGCCGTTGCAGACGGGCGTGGCGACGATTCTGTTGCGGTGGAATAATTCAGTTTTCAGTTAATTTTTGTCAAATCAAATAGGCTTCATCATTTTATAGAGTAATATTTTTATTAGAATTATTCAGTTTCGGCTCGGGCGTCGCCCGAGCCGAAACTGAATTGCTGTATTAGCCTTCTATTTAAACAAATTTTATTAAATTTCAATCCTAATAAAAACATTCTCTTTGAAAGCAAAAAAAATATACCAACAGCTTTATTTTCAGGTTATCATCGCAATTATTGCAGGTATTCTTCTGGGAAAATTTTATCCTGAAATGGGTGAAAAAATGAAACCATTGGGTGATGGATTCATAAAACTGGTAAAAATGATTATTGCTCCTGTCATTTTCATTACGCTTACTTTAGGAATTGCTCACATGACAGATTTGAAGAAAGTGGGAAGAATTGCAATAAAAGCAATGATTTATTTTTTCACGTTCTCTACTTTAGCCTTAATTATAGGATTAATTGTAGGAAATGTTATTCAGCCCTGAGCTGGTTTAAATATAAATCCCGCAAGTTTATCCGGAGACATTTCTCAGTATCAGCAAAAAGCACACGATACTACCCTTACAGGATTTATGATGAATATTATTCCTGAAACCCTGTTTAGTCCGTTAGTTGGAGAAAATATTCTGCAGGTCTTGCTGGTGGCAATTCTTATGGGAGTAGCTTTGGTTTTAACAAAAGAAAAAAGCGGAAAAATTACAGAATTACTACAGTCGCTTTCTACTCCGATATTCAAAATTGTACACATGTTGATGAAGTTGGCTCCTATTGGCGCTTTCGGAGCGATGGCATTTACAATTGGAAAATATGGTCTTGCATCAGTTTTAAATTTAATTTTTCTTGTTGGCACGTTTTATATAACTTCTATTCTATTTGTAGTCTTGGTTTTGGGTACAGTTGCATGGTACAATGGGTTCAATATATTTAAACTCATTTATTATCTAAAAGAAGAACTTCTTTTGGTTTTAGGAACAAGCTCTTCAGAATCTGCACTTCCGGGAATTATGGAAAAACTGGAAAAAGCCGGCTGTTCCAGAGCAATTGTTGGCTTGGTGGTTCCTACAGGATATTCGTTCAATCTCGACGGAACCAATATTTACATGACATTGGCTTCGCTATTCATTGCACAGGCTTTAGGGATTGATCTTTCCATCGAAAAACAGCTGATGCTGCTTTTGGTTGCGATGCTGAGCTCTAAAGGAGCAGCCGGAGTTACCGGAGCCGGATTTGTTACTTTAGCTGCGACTTTAGCGGTAGTCCCCGAAATTCCTATTGCAGGAATGACTTTAATTCTGGGAATAGATAAATTTATGAGTGAATGCCGTGCTTTAACCAATGTTATCGGAAATTCGGTTGCCACAGTAGTTGTCGCCAATTGGGAAAAGCAGTTAGACAAACAACAATTACAGTTTGCCCTCGACAATCCTAATAAAATTGAAGATAAACTTGAAGTTTAATTTAAGGGATGATTTAAATTATTTTTTTTCCTAACAGTAAAACACTTTAATAAACCATTTAAGCAAGTTTTCTATTACTTAAACAAGTTTACATCTAAGTTAATCTTAATTAAATATTTAAATAAACAGACCTTTAAATCAAAATATTTAGGCTCGAAGGCTGCACTTTTATATGAATGGGAGATTTAATTTTGTTGAATTCCCCGTCCAGATGCCAATTTTTAGTATTGACTTTAAATTCTATTTCTGAAACCGGTAAATACGTGATGTAATTGTCCTCTTTCAGTTTTTTGGTAAACATTCTGAACGCAAAAAAAGGAGAATAAGTAATCGGAAATTTCTTTACCAAAACCATATCCACCAAACCATCGCTTTTACTCGCCATTGGGGCAATATAAGCATTGTTACCAAACTGACGGGTGTTGGCAATATTAATCATTAGATATTTTCCGTTGTACTGCTTATAATTTTCATCAAAAAACTTCAGCTTGATGGGTTTATAACTGAAAAATGTTTTCAGGGAAACTTTAATGTAATTTTTGAATCCACGTGTGGTTTTTTCAAACTCTTTCACCACTTTTCCGTCGAAACCTGTCCCTGAAACATTAATAGAGAGCTTTCCGTTAACCGTAAAAGTATCTATTTTTCTCGATTTTTTATCTTCAAGCTTCTTTAAAAGCTCTCCTAAATTTTTACTGAACTGTGTTTCGTTGGAAAATCCATTTCCTGAACCTGCCGGGAAAATAGCGAGAATTTTTTCAGTATTAATAAGATTCTGGGCAACGGTTGAAATGGTTCCATCTCCGCCTATTGCTACAAAAATATCAACATCATTAAAATGTTTTAAAATAAATTCATCGGTTCCCTGTATAGATTCCGAAATATAATATAAAGGATCTTTTACCCTAGATTTCAGATCGTTAAGAAACGGATGATAATTTTTCTTCGCCGAAAAAGGATTAATGATAAACGCAATTCTTTCCATTCCCGCAAAATTATAAAATGGAAATGTATTGGAAAGCATTAAACTGTGTTAATCTTACCATATCCTCAAAAAACTTCATTACTTAGCTCCATATTCACCATTGCTCCTGTAAAATTTCCTGTATGTACAGCATTGGCAACCGACCGCAGAATACTGGAGTTGTCTCCACATGCATAAATTCCGGCTTCTGTCGTCATTTGTTTATGATCTACGACCAAATGACCATGCTCTGTAAACTTGCAACCTAAAGATCCGGGAATATCCGAATGCTGTTTGAAATGAAATGCTCCGTAAACGGCATCAAAATTCAATTTTTTGCTGTTATTCAAGCTCAAATAATCAACACTTCCCTTATGATGAACCATTTCTTCAATCTCTGTTTCGATGATGGAGATTTTATTTTCAGAAAGTTTCTGAAGTTGCTCGTCAGTAAAACAAGCTTCTCCTCTCGTAAAAATGGTAATGTCATCCGTAAGGTTTTTTAGGATTGAAGAAAGATGAAAACCTCTGTCGCCATTGGCAATAATTGCAGTTTTTCTGTTTCGGAATTCGTAACCGTGGCAATATGGACAATGAATAAGGGAAATTCCCCAACATTCTTTAAATCCTTTAATATTCGGAATATCATCTGTAATTCCTGTAGCAAAAATCAGCTTTTTGGCTTTGAACGATTCGCCGTTTTCCGTAATAACTTCAAAACCATTTTCTGTTTTTTTCCCTTCTATAGCTAATCCTTCAAAAAATGTTATTGTATCATAATTTTCAACCTGTTTTTTTGCAGTTTTCAAAATTTCTAAAGGTTTTTCGCCATCATGAGTAATAAAATTATGAGAATAGGGTGTTTGGCGGCTGCATGGCTTTCCGTTATCCAGAACTAAAACTTTCCTCAAAGATCTTCCTAAAGACATTGCTGCAGAAAGCCCGGCGTAACTTCCGCCAACGATAATAACATCCAATAAATCTGAATTTTTCATATCTAATTTTTGGTTTAATTGGTACACAAAGATATATAAAAAGTGAACCAAGATTTTATAAAATTCCTATGGTAAAATCATAAAAAAAGTGACTCCGAAGAATCACTTTTAATTTGAATAATATTGATGAATTACCAATCTCTTTTCTTTAGTATTAAATAAGAGCCTAAAATAAACAAACCGCACCAAACGACACAGGCAATAAGACTGTCTATAGGGTAAGTAAATTCGTATTTTAAACCTAATGCTTTTGCCATATTAAGCCTGAACATAGGATTAGGAATTAGACTAGACATACTTTCTAACGGAAGTAACTTACTGAAGAAAAAATCATGCTGAAGAATTTCATTTCTTTCTGCCATCTGTGTGCCTTGAACTTTTGCAAAAGTTTCTATTCCGCCAATAATAGATTCGCCAACCCATAATGCGAAAAATGCCAAAAACACAAACATAGATTTTCTTAACAATATAGATAAAAACATCAGAAAACAGAAGAATGTAAACAACTTAAGAAAATAACTTCCTATGAAGTACATTTCCTGATACACCAATGCAGAATCGGTAGTTTTAGAATAATTCAGCCCTAAAAACAAAGTAATTCCGAAAACAAGTATTGTAGAAATAATAGTAAAAATACTTATCGTAAGAAGCTTTGAACCGATAAACTCTTCTCTGCTCAGTCCGTCTATTGTATTTTGTTTAAACATCCTGTTGCTGAATTCTTGGCAAATGGAGAAAACAATGATTAGTCCTAAAAATATCTTCAGCAATGCCACAATATAGGTGGTAAAATTCCAAATTTCAGGGAAATTATACATTCCCTGTTCTTTTAAATTAATTGTACTGCCAAAAATTTCCAGATCTGCCAAACCCATAAAAAGAAAGATAACAAGAATGGCAAAATACATAATTGTAAAAACCTTAAATGGAGTGTAATTCAGGTTTTTATAATATTCTAATTTTAATAGCTTCATCATGATTATTGTTTGTTTTTTACAAGTTCTAGGAATTGATTTTCTAAAGATTTCTTTTTCTTTGCCAAGTGAGAAAGATAAATACCTTTCTCTGCTAATTTCTGATTGAGTGCTGAAGCAGAAATAGAAGCATCATCGCGAATTTGTGCTTTAACCATATCACCTTCAGTAGAAACAGAACTGAACCACTGCAATTCTTCCAAAGCACTCAATAATGCGGTATTTTGATCTGCTTTCAGTTCAAAAAAGCCCTGATTGCTGGTCATTTCATCTACTCTTCCCGAATAAATCGCCGTTCCTTCTTTCAGAACAATTACATGGCTGCAAATTTTTTCAATTTCATCCAAAAGATGACTCGCAATGATAATAGTAATACCCTGTTGTGCAATAGAACCAATAATTTCTCTAATTTGAATAATTCCTTCCGGATCCAGTCCGTTGGTTGGTTCATCCAGAATAAGGACTTCAGGATTATTCAGCAAAGCAGAAGCAATGGCTAAACGCTGTTTCATCCCTAACGAAAAAGTTTTGAATTTATCTTTTTTCCTTTCCAGAAGCTTAACCATGTTCAAAACTTCATCAATTCTTGCAGACGGAGTTCCCTTTATTTCTGCAACAATTTTAAGATTAGTTTCTGCACTTAGGTAAGGATAAAAATTGGGCTGCTCTATAATCGCTCCAATTCTTTTTAAAGTTTCGGGATCGGTTCCTTTTTTACCAAACCAAAACCAGTCGCCACTTGTAGGATTAATGGTGGAAAGCAACATTCCGAAAGTAGTAGATTTCCCACTTCCGTTGGGACCGAGAAGTCCGTAAACATTTCCTCTTTCTACATCGAAAGAAATATTGTTCACCACCACTCTTTTGAATTTTTTCGTCAGATTCTTTACTGATAAAACTTTTTCCATGTAATTTGAGTTAAGTTATATGTAAAAAGTCTAAAATTTAGACCAATTGTTACAGAAAAGAAAAATAAGTTTGCTGTTTCCTTAATCTGAATAAAAATATTAAAGAAAATTCTTGTTTCTCGGAAATAAATACTCTTATTCTATTATTAGACTGCGATTGAAAAGGAACATCATTTTTTAATCAAAAAAACGTAACTTTGCATCCTACGAAAAATTTTATGGAAAGTATACAAGTACACGACAAAACTTTTGTACCCTATCTAAAGGACGCCGAAATTCAGGAAATTGTAAAAGCAACCGCTTTAAAAATATACGAAGATTACAAAGACGAAACACCAATTTTTGTGGGTGTACTGAATGGAGTAATCATGTTTTTCTCCGATCTTCTGAAACATTATCCCGGTCCCTGCGAAATAGCATTCATCCAAATGAGTTCTTATGTAGGAACAGAATCTACGGGAATTGTTTATCAGAAAATGGAATTAACCAAAGATATTAAAGACCGCCACATCATTTTGGTAGAAGATATTGTAGATACGGGAAATACTGTAGAAAGTCTTTTTAAATATTTCACCGAAACACAGCGTCCTAAATCTGTAAAACTGGCTTCTTTTCTATTAAAACCTGAAGTTTATAAAAAAGATTTCAAGCTGGATTATATTGGAAAAGAAATTCCTAACAAATTTGTTCTCGGCTACGGTTTAGATTATGATGAATTAGGAAGAAACCTACCAAATCTTTACCAGTTAGAAGACGGACAGATTAACCATTAAGCGCTGTTGGCTGAAAGCTGATAGCTTTTAGCCCCAACTTAAATTAGAAATAAATTTAATAATAACTTAAAAAAGCTAAAAGCAAAAGCACCCTGCAAAAGCCAGACGCCTATTGCAAAAAGCACTTAACATTATGATAAACATTGTTCTGTTTGGTCCTCCGGGAAGCGGAAAAGGTACACAAGCTCAAAACCTTATCGACAAATTTAATCTGAAACAAATTTCTACAGGTGATCTTTTCAGATTCAACATGAAAAACGATACCGAACTGGGTAAATTGGCAAAATCCTACATCGACAAAGGAGAATTGGTTCCCGATCAGGTAACCACAGATATGTTGGTTGATGAAATAAGAAAACCTACCGATGCCGCAGGATTTATTTTTGATGGGTATCCTAGAACAGCAGTTCAGACAGAAGCTTTGGAAAAAATAGTAAAAGAAGAACTGAATGATGAGATTGATGTTTGTCTTTCTTTGGTTGTAGAAGATTCAATTTTAGTAGAAAGATTACTGAAAAGAGGTGAAGTGAGTGGAAGATCTGATGACAGTAATGTAGAAATCATAGAAAACAGAATTAAAGAATACTACGCAAAAACTGCCGAAGTAGCCGAATTATACAAGCAGCAAGGTAAATATGTAGAAATTAACGGTGTTGGAGACATCAATGAAATTTCAGAAAAACTTTTCGCTGAAGTAGAAAAAGTAAAATAAGGAATTAGGGTTTAGAAATTAGGTAACAGGTATTAACCTAAATTCTAAGCTCTAAGCCCTAAATCCTAAGTAAAAAAATATGTCAAATTTTGTAGATTACGTAAAAATCCATTGTAAAAGCGGTCATGGCGGTGCAGGTTCTGCCCATCTACGTCGCGAAAAATATATTCCTAAAGGAGGACCTGATGGTGGCGACGGAGGTCGTGGCGGACACGTCATCATGAAAGGAAATGCTAATGAATGGACTTTACTTCCACTACGTTACACCCGTCACATAAAAGCAGAACGAGGTGAAAACGGAGGAAAAAACCAACTTACTGGAGCTTACGGAGCAGATGTTTACATAGAAGTTCCTATCGGAACTATTGCAAAAAATGAAGAAGGCGAAATCATTGGTGAAATTCTGGAGGACGGACAGGAAATTATCCTCATGGAAGGCGGAATGGGCGGAAAAGGAAATGAGCACTTCAAATCTTCTACCAACCAAACTCCACGTTTTGCACAACCTGGAATGGAAGGACAGGAAGGCTTCGTCGTTTTCGAGCTTAAAATTCTTGCAGATGTAGGATTAGTAGGCTTTCCAAATGCGGGAAAATCTACTCTTTTATCTTCTGTTTCTGCTGCAAAACCGAAAATTGCCAATTATGCATTTACTACTTTAACCCCCAATTTAGGAATTGTAGATTACAGAAATTACAGATCTTTTGTAATGGCAGATATCCCGGGAATTATTGAAGGAGCTGCCGAAGGTAAAGGTTTGGGACATCGTTTTTTAAGACATATTGAAAGAAATTCTATCCTTTTATTTCTCATTCCTGCGGATTCTGAAGATCATTTTCAGGAATTTAAAATTCTTGAGAACGAGTTGAAAGAGTACAATCCTGAACTTTTAGATAAAGATTTTATTATTTCGGTTTCTAAATCTGATCTTTTAGATGATGAACTGAAAAAAGAAATCTCAGCAGAGTTTCCGGAAAACAGAAAGCCTTTATTTTTTTCAGGTGTAACAGGAGAAGGATTAATGGAACTTAAAGATGCAATTTGGAAAAGACTTCACGGATAAAAAATATTGATTTTATTCGCTAAAATAAAAACAAACCTCGAAATGCATTTCGAGGTTTGTTCATTTTGATTTTCAGAAAATAAGAAGAAAAAGTTTACAATTATTTTTCGCAAACAATTACCGTTTCATTTTTTGAAAAACCTAAATATTCATTTTCATCAAAGACTTTTACTTCAGTTTTAAATCCGGCATTTTTCAGCCTGTTTTCCAAACCTGAAACCGAATAAATTCTTACATGATCTTCCTGTCCGAAATACTTCAAACGTCCTTCAGGAGAATTAATACTGTAATCTTCATAAATTTCTCCGTCTTTAAAAGGCGTTTGAATTAAAACAGTTCCGTTAGTTTTCAAAACCCTGTACAATTCCGACATTGCTTTTTGATCGTCAACAATATGCTCTAAAATATGGTAACAAACCACAAGATCAAACTTTTCGTTCTCGGTATTAATATTGGTAATATCAAAATGATAATCCGAAAGAAATTCGTTTTCAAAATCGTTTGGAAAATAAGAAATATCATTTCTTTTTTTCCATTTTTTATACAACATTCTGGAAGGTGAAAAATCAAGAAAAAGCATATTGGGCTTTAGATATTTCTGTTCTAAAAGCTGGTTGAGTCTCCGTGTTCTCGGTAAACTTCCGCAGACTGGGCAAATTAACTGTCCGTTTTCCAACTCAGCAAATTTTTTCAGTTGAGTTGTGCAAATATTACATTCATAATTTTTTCCTTTATAGAAAGGCTTTAGCAACTTTCTGAAATTATCCTCATTTTCAATAAGCAATTTCTGAGGAATAATATTCTTTACAATCGATTTTAAAAAATTATACATGTAAACGTTTTTCTGACTTCAAAATAACAAAAATTTATACGAACTCAATCGGTTTTTGAAGAATTAAAGTATCCTGACAACCCGAAAAAAGCTGAAATAGAGCTTTATGAAATTTTTACACTATCTTTGCATTATATTTCGCGGCATTCTCAGCCATAAAGCTCATTGATATGGCTTTAAAATTCTGTTAATAATTTTAGCAGATCTGCTAAAAATGATGAAGTAAACTACTTCACCCGCATTATTTAATACACATTAAGAATTTGTTATTTACCGACTTAAAATTGATTAAGCCCATCTTAGATGCGCTTCAAACTGAAGGATACGAAAAGCCAACTCCCATTCAGGAACAGGCAATACCTTCCATATTAGAACACAGAGATGTCTTGGGAACCGCCCAGACCGGGACAGGAAAAACAGCGGCTTTCGCCATTCCTATTCTTCAAAATCTTACAGAAAGAAAAGCTCCGAAAAATAATTTCATCAAAGCTTTAATTCTTACGCCAACCAGAGAACTTGCCATTCAGATTGAAGAAAGTTTCAATGCATACGGCAGAAATTTACCATTAAGAAAACTGGTAATATTTGGTGGAGTAAAACAAGGAAACCAAGAAGCTGCCCTTAAAAAAGGAGTAGATATTTTGGTTGCCACACCCGGAAGATTATTAGATTTTGTTGCACAGGGAATCATCAGCTTAAAAAATCTGGAAATATTTGTTTTGGATGAGGCAGACAGAATGCTGGATATGGGTTTTGTGCATGATGTAAAAAGAATTATTAAGCTTTTGCCTCAGAAAAGGCAAACACTTTTCTTTTCGGCTACTATGCCTACGGAAATTCAAAAACTTGCAGATTCTATCCTGAATACTCCTATAAAAGTTTCTGTAACACCCATTTCTTCTACTGCAGAAACCATAAAACAGGCGGTTTATTTTGTTGAAAAAGAAAACAAACTAGACCTCCTCACTCATATATTAAAAAATAATATTTCAGATTCTGTACTTGTTTTTGCCCGAACAAAACATGGTTCGGATAAAATTGCGAGAAAGCTTCAGCAAAGCCAGATTACGGCAGAGGCAATTCATGGTAATAAATCGCAGAATGCAAGGCAGAATGCTTTAAACAACTTCAAATCAGGCAAAACAAGAATATTGGTTGCTACAGATATTGCTGCAAGAGGTATTGATATTGATGAGCTGAAATATGTAATTAATTTTGAATTGTCTGATGTTGCCGAAACGTATGTGCACCGAATTGGACGAACCGGTAGAGCTGGTGCAAAAGGAAGTTCAATATCTTTTGTAGACGGTTTAGATTTGCTTAATCTAAAAGATACCGAAAAACTAATCGGAATGAAAATTCCTGTAGTAAAAGACCATCCATACCATACAGATGATTTGGTTGTACAAAAAAGAGATTCTAATAATAAACCTTTTGTACCGAAACCGAAATCATCCCATCCAACTCAACAGAGAAAAGATATTGGATTTAAAAAACCGAAAAACAAAAGCAATTTTTCTCGCAAAAAGTAAAATAAAAGGCTGTCTAAATTTCTAAGACAGCCTTTTTTATTTATAAATACAGTAATCTATTCAGATTTGTTAAATTTCAAAAGCAAGAGATTATCCTGATACAATTCTAAAGTATCTCCAGAAACAACATATTTGTTAACTTTCTGAAGCATATCCAGAAAATTCTTTTCTACCGACATATTGTTGCAAGCCATTCTGGTAGAACCCACCCCAGAAGTTTCAAATTTTCCAGATGTAGTATCCATCACTACTCCACCAAAAAATCTGTTGCAGCCAGAATTTCCGTTAATTTTTGAACCTTCAATCTGTAACGTAGGAATCTGTCCTTTTACGTTATCTGCTAAAGCCCATTTCGTATTGACAATAGATGGTTGCTCCTTTCCTACTTTTGCAGCAGAAGCATTTTTGGTCGTTCCGCAAGATGCCAAAAGAGCAAATGTGCATATACTTAAAAAAATATTTTTCATTTTAAAATTTTACTTTTAGGATTAATTTGAAATTCAAAAAGATTTGAAAAAGCTTATTATAAGCTAGAATAAGCCAAATTTACGCAAATATGTTTGAAATATTCTTAGTCTTCATTGATATTTTCTTGGAATTGAAGAAAAATATGGTTGAGTAATTTATTTTTATTGAATTTTCATTCTTTCAGCAAACTGAGGATTAAGTGTACCTTTCAATTCCTGCCAAGAAACGGGGATTACAATATCACCTGCCGCAAATGCGGCTATTTCGTAAGGGCTGTAATGAAAATAAAGATTTTTATCATCAAAATAGAAATTATTATTTGCAGGAATAACGTCTACCAGAAGCATATCAGAATTTTTAACATTTCCTTTATCATCAGTTGTTCCACTAGGAATTTTATTGATATTTTTCTTCAATAATTCCTGAAGCTTCAAAGTTTTTATGGATGTAATATCTGTAAGCTGAACTTTTTTATTGTTTTTTAAATCGAATACTCTGTTTGCAAAACCATAATTGCCGTGAGCTCCGCCTTCATAAGAACTGAACATATATTCAATCTGAAGAAAATCGTCGGAAAGAGATTTCAGCTTCATTAAAGAACTTGAATCCCAAGTTTGAGGGTTGGGTAAATCTTTCATCCAATCCTCATCTCTACCTTTTAAAGATGAAAAATAATTATTTTTTTCTTTTTCTATAAAAGAAGTTAAACCTTGTTTTGAAAAATCTGAAATTCCTTTTTTGTCGTAATAAATACTATCCAATAGCGATTTATCTGTTATGGAAGGAAATAAAAGCACTTTCGATTCGTATTTCAAAGATAACTTTTCGTTTACTTTTACAGAATCATTTACTTTAAGAGAATCTTTGGCAAATTTTTCTGCACTTTTATTTTCTGTTTTTAAATCAGTCTTTTGGCAAGCAGTAAAAAGAAAAGAAACAGAAAACAAAATGGGAAGAACATTACTTTTCATAAGAATTAATTTTCCTATCAAAATGCAAAAACCATTCACAAAATGAATGGTTTTTAAAATTTGTTTAAAAATAATAATCTATTATTTCTTAATTAAGCTCATGACTTGGCTTTCACAATCCGAAATTACCTTCCAAATTTGTTTGAATGCCGGGTAATATTCTTTAGGATAATTTCCACTTGCAATATTATATTCTGAAACTGTTAGAATTTTATTATCTTTTTTCTCAATAGTATAAGAATAGCTAATTTCTTTATCTTCAGTAACGATTTTTTTATTTTTTGGCAATTCAGCAACATCGTATCCCTCAGGAATTTCTATTTCTACAATCTTTGTTTTACTCATTGGTGAAATAAAATCTATCCTATATTTTCTTTCATCCTGCTGATCGAAATCATTTTTAGTTTGTTGTAAAAATAAAAGAGGATTCAGAATCATTTTTTTTCCTATAACATCAATCATATTATTTGAAGTAAAGGCCATAGTAGATCGAAACTCTTCTTCATTTATAACTCTAGAGTTGACACTCCCGAAATCCACTGAAAAGTTTTCCTTATATTGTTTTTTATACTTATCCGGATTTTCATCAAAATTTTCTTTTGCATTCATAGCAAACATACCTTCATCTTGATCCTGATATGCACCTGACACAGTTCCATCGGGATTTATTTTTGCTTTAACAGTATGACTATTATGTCCTATATAAATATTTGTAAGCGAAATAATTTCTGCTTTGTCGTCTTTCATTAAAAGCCCATTATCATTCCATACTCGTGATGGTAAAAGATTAGCCTGTGATTGTTTCGAGGTTGCATCAAAAAGATAAAATACTTTGTTTATTTCTGCTCCTACAATTACATAATTAAAATTGCCTAAATTAGGGAATGTTAAATTAACGCTTCCATTCCTCACAGTAGAAATAAGAATAGGATAAGCAGTGATATTCGCACTCCTGAACATTGCTGTCAACATTAAATTAAGATCAGAATCATTCCCTGTCTTATTTTTGATAAGATCTCTTACTCCATTTTCTGCATAAATACCATTATTTTGATTCCATGTAAAGTTAGTCTTTACAAATTCTAAAATTTTATTGGCTCTAGTAAGATTATTTTTTTCATCCAGAATTGCTGCAGGTAGCAAGTCTTTTACCAATCTATCTTTTTTGTACTGAGATCCAAAGTCTTCATGATCCCATAATTTCTTTCTAATATCCTCCCAAGTAGAAGTATACACTTTAAGATTATTGCCAATGTAGGTTGAATGAAGTTCAGCTCTGATTTTTGTTCTGTAGTTATCATTATTTTTCACAAATTTCTCAGTCTTAAAACTTTTAAGATTATTATAAGCAAATCTATAAGTCTTATACTGCGATCCATACATTATTTCTTCTTTAACGGTTTGGTATTTCGGAACTAGACTTCCTGTAAAATCTACATTATAAGAAACTTGTATTGGTGAGTCTAGAACATATTCTGTATACACCGAAGGAATATCCAATTCAATATAAATCAACGGAATTTCATATCCAAAAGGTGAAGAAACTTCGTAATGATACTCTAAAATTGACCCATTTTTTATAGCGGGAAATGCATATTTATTAACGGTTCTATATTTATTTTCTTTCGATCTGAATTTTGAACTTTTATCCACTTTAGATTCTACTACATTATCTCCTTCAAGATTGTAAACTAATGCATTCATATTCAACAAAACTTCACGGTCTCCGGAATTGTTATCATAAAGAGAAACCTCCAGATTATGCCAATCTTCAGATTTGTCTTTGTCATAGATTTTCACACGATAAGTATACTCTTTAATAAGGTTTCCGGTGTTATTATCTATGCGGAAGTGTATGGAGCGATACAATATTTCTGCTGGAGCTTTCGGTTCGATTTCAGATTTTTCTTTTTTAAGATCATCTTTATTAAACTTAGGCATCTTCAAGAATTTTTGTTCTTGTGCAAAAAGAGCTGTACTCATACAAAATACAGCAAATAGGATGATTATATTTCTCATTTAAGATTTTTTTGAAATTAAAATTTTTGAGTTGTCGGAATTCATAATTTTTTTTCTGAAACTTACATAGTCATTATACTTTTCTTTAGGAAAAAGCCCTTTGTTTACCTGAAAAAACCTTTTTACAATAAGCTTATCTTCTTTCTTTTCGAAAGATATTTTATAACTGCCAAATTCTGAATTAATGCTTCCATTTTCCGGCATTTCTTCAATAGTATATCCTAGCGGAAGCTTATAAATAATTTCATATTCATCTTCATAAGAAAAACGAATTTCAAAAGGAAGGTTTCGTTTTTCATTTTGATGATATATAGAATTCGTATAAATAGGAACAGCTCTGAAAATATAACTAGAACCCACGTTTTTAGAATAATTAACAGCCTTGAAATTCAAATCAAAATCGATTGTTCCTAAATCTCTGTTATTTTTGAAATCAGACATCTCAATCTTTTCAAAATCTAAAGTACTGAGCCTATTTTTTATGGTATTATTTTTTTCGCTTTGCCCTAATCCGGCAAATACTAAATTAAAATCATACTGATTTCCTGTATAAGTAAATTTCCCATTTCCTGTGATTGTTTTATCCGGATTTAGCTGAACATTTAATACCTGTTTTTCTTTATTCTGCTGAGAAGAATAACCTGGAGTTTCCATGATGTCGATTCCATTTGGTTTTACAGCTAAAACATTTCTATCCGTCGTATTGAAACTTAAATGATTGTAAGCCATTTCCTGAGATGTATTTTCCAGCCAAATATTTCCTTTTTCTGTGGGAACTACCAAAATCGCATGGTTTCCTGCCATTTTTGGGAAATTAACATCAAAACTTATAGGTGAAGAATTAGAATTAATAATTACATAATAAGAATTTATTCCTGCTTCATCCAAAAGTGTTTTCATATAATTGGTAAGACCTTTACAATCACCATATCCTTTTTTTTGAACTTCATCCGGCATCATTGGCTGCCAACCTCCAATTCCCAACGCTACGAATACATATCTTGTTTTACTCTGCATATACTGATAGATTTTCTTCACTTTTTCCTCCGTAGATCCAGAAAGATTAAGTGCAGCAATTTCAGATTTTATTTGCGGAGTAGACACAGAAACTGGTTTCAGAAGATTGTTATAATACCATAAACCAAAATCTTTCCAAGTAGTGATATTCCCTTTTTTTCCGACTAAACTAAACTGATCTAAGGAAAAGCTTACTTTTGGAAGTATTTTTTGTGGATTAGGAACCATATCTTCATGATCCATCGCCGGAATATTCTGATAGGTATACAATTTACCACCATCCTCATCTGATACATTTACCGAAGCAAAGCCAAAAGGAGAATCATAAGTTTTTGAACGTAAATTAATTCCTGATTTATTAATAATTTTAAAACTGCTTTTCTGTAAAGAAATATTAAAACCATAATAGGGAATGAAATCTGGAATAAAGACTGTATTCTGATCTTTTTGATCGTAACTAAACTCAATGGTATAAGGATAACTTGTTGGCGTGTAAGACAGATACATCATCCTGTTATCTGAATAAAATGAGCCTTGGGAATTTGCTGCAACATCGGAGAAATCACTTCTAGAGTAGCTTTTTACTTTAGCTCCTTTCTCATCATATATTGTTACTTTTATATTCGAAACTGTATTTCCTTTTTCATAATATATTTTAGGAACAGAAAAACCAACTGCATCTTTGTTGATTACAGTAATAGCTGAAGAATTTCGGTAGAATATTTCATCTATTTTATTAATTTCCAAAACTGTACTTTCATTCCTGATAACAGCACTTGCATTCTTTTTAAGTACATCACTAATTTCGGATACTGGATAATTTTGAGCATAGTAAAAAGAAGCTAAAGAAAATGCTCCTATACACCATAATTTCATCATTAGTTATTATTTTCTCAAAAATATAAAAAATCTTAATAAAATGTTAAAAAAATTATCCTTCAGATGAGAATTATTGTGTTTCTAAACAAAAAAAAGACTCCATAAAAAATGGAGCCTTTAAAATATTATTAATGAAATGATTATGCATCAATCTTAGCATATTTTGCATTTTTCTCAATAAATTCTCTTCTTGGCGGAACTTCATCCCCCATCAACATAGAAAATACATTGTCTGCTTCAACTGCATTATCGATGGTTACCTGTTTTAGAATTCTGTTTTCCGGATTAAGAGTTGTTTCCCAAAGCTGTTCAGGATTCATTTCCCCAAGACCTTTGTAACGCTGTACTTCTACACCTTTTCCATCTGGAGACATTTCTAAAGTAAAATCTTCACGCTCTTTTTCGTTATAAGCATACACTTTTTTGTTTCCTTTCTTCAAAAGATATAAAGGCGGCTGAGCAATGTAAACATATCCGTTTTCTATAAGTTCTTTCATAAAACGGAAGAAAAACGTAAGAATTAATGTCGAAATGTGAGAACCATCTATATCGGCATCGGTCATGATAACGATTTTATGATATCTCAGTTTTGCCATATTCAGTGCTTTGCTGTCTTCTTCAGTTCCTACAGAAACACCAAGAGCAGTATAAATATTTTTTATCTCTTCATTATCATAAACTTTGTGGAGCATAGATTTTTCAACATTCAATATTTTACCTCTTAGAGGCAAAATTGCCTGAAAATGTCTGTCACGCCCCTGTTTAGCCGTTCCACCCGCAGAATCCCCCTCTACTAAGAATAATTCAGATTCCTGAGGATCTTTAGAAGAACAGTCTGAAAGTTTTCCCGGAAGCCCAGAACCTCCCATTGGAGATTTTCTCTGAACCATTTCTCTAGCTTTTTTCGCTGCCTGTCTTGCCTTTGCTGCTAAAACTACTTTCTGAACAATCTGCTTAGCTTCGTTAGGATTTTCTTCTAAAAAGTTAGTAAGCATTTCTCCCACGATTTTATCAACCGCACCAGAAACTTCAGAGTTTCCTAGTTTTGTTTTTGTTTGCCCCTCGAACTGAGGTTCCATAACTTTTACTGAAACCACAGCTGTTAATCCTTCACGGAAGTCGTCTCCTGTAATTTCTACTTTTTCTTTCTGAGGAATACCTAAATCATCTGCATATTTTTTCAAAGTTCTTGTTAAAGCCCTTCTGAAACCCGCCAAGTGAGTTCCTCCTTCGTGAGTATTGATATTATTAACGTAAGAATGAAGATTTTCGCTGAAAGATGTATTATATCTCATCGCAACCTCCACCGGAATATCATCACGATCACCTTCCATGAAAATTACACTTTCCATGATAGATTCTCGGTTTCCGTCTATAAATTCAACAAATTCTTTTAAACCGCCTTCAGAGTGAAAAACTTCAGATTTGAAAGAACCGTCTTCAAGAACACTTCTCTCATCTGTTAGCGTAATGGTTATACCTTTATTAAGGTAAGAAAGTTCTCTTAAACGAGTAGCAAGAGTATCGTAATTGTAAACTAATTCTGTGAAAATAGTATCATCCGGCTGAAAAAACTGTTTTGTACCTCTGTAATCACTTTTTCCTATTTCTTCTACATTTGTCTGAGCTTTTCCTTTAGAATAAATCTGCTGATAAACATTTCCGTCACGATAAACAGTCGTTATCATTTCATTAGAAAGTGCATTCACACAAGAAACCCCAACTCCGTGTAATCCTCCGGATACTTTATAAGAATCTTTATCGAACTTACCTCCGGCTCCAATTTTGGTCATTACTACTTCAAGAGCAGACTTTTGTTCTTTTTCGTGAAAATCTACAGGGATACCACGCCCATTATCCATCACCTCAATAGCATTTCCTTCTTTAATGTTTACCGAGATGGTATCACAGTACCCTGCCAAAGCCTCATCAATAGAATTATCTACTACTTCATAAACCAAGTGGTGAAGACCTCTGAATCCTACATCACCAATGTACATTGAAGGACGCATACGTACGTGCTCCATTCCTTCTAATGCCTGAATACTACTTGCTGTATATTGTTTCTGACTCATATTTTTGTAACAGCTACCCGATTTTATCTGTAGCTTAATAAGATTATTTTTTCAATAAAAATGCTTACAAATATCGTGATTTTTTTCGAGTTATGAAAGACAAAAGAACACCAATATTATCATCATATCATGAACATTTCACGAAAAATAATTTAAAGTTAATTTTAAATTATTTCGCTTCATTGCTGTTATAAATCATATTTAAAAAAGAATATTTATCCCTAACTTTCATGGGAAAATTTGGTTTTATGGATGATTTTATTGCAGCCCGCTCGCAGATGGCTCTTTCTTTAGGTTTTCATATTATTTTTTCCTGCGTCGGGATGGTGATGCCTTTCTTAATGGCATTTGCCCATTGGAAATACTTAAAAACCGGCAACGAAGTTTACAAAGGCCTTACCAAAGCATGGAGCAAAGGTGTAGCAATTCTTTTTGCGACGGGAGCTGTTTCGGGAACGATGCTTTCTTTTGAACTTGGCTTATTGTGGCCAGGATTTATGAAGCACTCCGGACCTATTTTCGGAATGCCGTTTTCTTTAGAAGGTACCGCTTTTTTTATTGAAGCTATTGCCATAGGCTTTTTTCTGTATGGATGGGACAAATTCAATAAGTGGTTCCATTGGTTTTGCGGATTTTTGGTAGGGATAAGCGGTTTAGCTTCGGGAATTTTAGTGGTTGCCGCCAATGCTTGGATGAATTCGCCATCCGGTTTTGATTATATTAATGGAAATTACGTGAATATAGATCCTGTAAAAGCAATGTTCAATGATGCTTGGTTTCCTCAGGCTCTTCACATGACTGTTGCTGCTTTTTGTGCTACAGGATTTGCCGTTGCAGGGGTTCATGCATATTTAATTTTAAAAAAGAAAAATGTAGAATTTCATACAAAAGCTTTTCGTATTGCAGCTTCTTTTGCACTTATCGGAGCTTTCGGTGCACCTTTAAGCGGTGATATTGCTGCAAAATCTGTTGCCGAAAGACAACCTATAAAACTTGCCGCCATGGAAGCTCATTTTGAAACTGAGAAAGGAGCATCTTTTGTAATTGGTGGAATTCCTGATGAGGATAAAGAAGAAATTAAATATGCAATAAAAATCCCAAAAGTTTTAAGTTTTTTGGTGAGCAGCGATTTCAATTCTGAAGTAAAGGGATTAAAAGATTTCCCAAGAGATGAATGGCCACCGGTTTCAGTGGTTCATTATGCGTTTCAAATCATGATTTTTTTTGGTGTCATCATGATTATTATTGGCAGTATTTATGTGTATTCAACATTCTTCAAAAAAGAGTGGCTGGATAAAAATTGGCTTCTGAAAACTTTTGTATGGGCAACTCCATTCGGATATATCGCTTTGGAAGCGGGCTGGACGGTGACTGAAGTAGGCAGACAACCCTGGATAATATATGGAATTATGAGAACCATAGACGCGGTGACTCCGATGCCCGGAATACAATATTCTTTTTACTTTTTTACGGCAATTTTCGTTTCATTATCGTTAATCCTAATTTTTCTTCTAAAAAGACAGATTAAAATGGTGCCGAAACTGTATGATCCTACAGATGTTGAATATCAATCTAAAAGCAAAAAATCATGAATTATATTGTTATAGGATTTCTCTGGCTTGCAATATGTCTTTATATTATTTTAGGAGGTGCAGACTTCGGAGCTGGGATTGTAGAACTTTTCAGCAGAAAAAAAGAGAGAAAATACACTCAGAAAATAATGTATGAATCTATTGCTCCTATTTGGGAAGCAAATCACATGTGGCTTGTTATTGCTATCGTAATTTTATTTGTTGGATTTCCTGATATTTACAGCTTTGCTTCCACCTATCTTCATATTCCGTTGGTTTTAATGCTTGTGGGAATTATTGCGAGAGGAACGGCATTCACATTCAGACATTATGATGCGGTTGAAGACCAATGGCAGAACGTTTATACTCATATTTTTTATTATTCTAGTTTACTGACGCCTTTTTTTCTGGGAATGATTGGTGCGTCTTCTATTTCCGGAACCTTAAATCCTGATGCAAAAAATTTCTTGGATCTTTATGTATTCAGTTGGTTTAATTTTTTCGGAGTTTGTGTGGGATTATTTACGGTGGCAATATGCTTTTATCTTGCATCAATATTCAGTTTGAGAGAAACAAAAGCAGGATACAACCTCAATCTCATGATAAAAAAAGCCAAGCAGTCTATGATCTTTGTAGTAGCGACAGGAATTTTAGTATTCATATCCGCTTACACTTCCGGAATTCCTTTATTGGAAAGAGTTTTTGGACATTGGATTGGTATTGCAGCAGTTGTTACCGCTAGTCTATTTTTAGGAATGCTCTTTATTTTCATTAAAACAAAAAAACTTTTGCTGGTAAGAGTTTTGGCAGGAGCACAGATTCTCATGATTCTTGTTGCAGCAACTTATCAGCTTTATCCCGATATTATTCTGCTTCACAACGGAAATCACTTATCATTAACGGAAAATATAGCTCCGGAAAAAACCATCATTTTTTTAGGATGGGCACTTATGATTGGATGTATTTTTATTTTGCCTTTCCTTTTTTATCTGATGTATTCATTCAGCAGACGGAATGCTAAAGAGTAGTTTTTTGCACAACAAAAAATGATTTAAAAAGAAAACTCCCTACAAAAAATGTAAGGAGTTTTTAAGCTTATAATTTTCCAACAGCTTTCTTCATTAAATCGGGGCGTAAAATCCTGTATCTAACTTCCATATCTTTAGGGACATAAAGCACTAAAGGCAATTTACTGTTATAATTAGCAATTTCTGGCTGCAAAGAAACGAACTTAAGAGTGAGTTTTTGATCCGGACATGCCATTAAGGTGCTTCCAGTTTCTCCTTTAGAATCTATTTCATAATAATTGTATCCCCAACCCTGAACTTCTTTCAGTTTTTTATCGCCAATTAAGAAATGTCTGTTACAATCTACTTTTTTTTCAATTCCTGCAAAAAATTCTACTTTTAAATCGTTCTCATTTTTCTCAACAGGAAGCTGAATATATACCATTTTATATCCATCCTTTGCTTTAGGGAACATTTCAATTTGGAGTTTTTCAAACTTTTTAGTTTTCTTTTGTGCCCATACATTTCCTCCCATTAAAAGAATTGCAGAAAGACAAATTATTTTTGAAAATTTTATATTATTTTAAATTTTGAAAAAGTAAAATTCAAAAATTATTCCACAAATGTGGTATCAAATTAACTTGTTAATTTTCAACATTATTCAAACCTGCAAAAAAATAACTCTCGGAAAAACTTTCTTTAGCTGCTTTGTACCCAATATTAAAAATCTGTTCCAACCTTTCTTTTTTTCGCTCAAATGTACCAAAACCAGAAAGTTCCTGAGAGGAAATAAGCCAATCGCAATGGTCGAACTTAATTTTTTCTATCCTGTAAGAAAGTAAATCGTATGAACGGGAAACAATTGCTTTTATGGATTTTAAATCATTTATCTTAATATCGTTTGGCGGAGAAACAAATACACCAATCATTTTATCGCAATCGTTCCGAATAATATCTGCTGGGAAATTATTAAGCACACCGCCATCGCAAAACATCTCTTCTCCCAAAATATAAGGTGTTGTAATCCCCGGAATTGAGCAGGAAGCAATAATGGCATCTGTAACCAAAAAATCTTTATCGAAGATTTTTTCTGTTCCTCCCACAAGTTCGGTAGCAACAATTCTCACGTCTTTATCCAAATCACCTATTTTAATTCCCTGAAAAATAGGTTTTAGATAATTTTTAAAAATAATAGACGAAACAAGCCCGGGTTGATTAAAAGCAAAATGCTTCCAGTTAAAAAAATATACCGATTGAAAAAAATCTAAAATTTCTTCAGGTTTTTTACCAATAGCATAAAGGCACCCAACAATAGAACCGGCACTGCAACACGATAAGACATCTATGTTGATGTTTTGTTCATTCAGAAATTTTAAAACTCCGGCATGAGCAATACCTTTTGTTCCGCCGCCGGATAAAACCAATCCTATTTTTTCAGAATTCATTGAATAAATTTAAGAAAACATCTTTAAAAGTAATCTTTAAGATTTCTAAATTTTATGTTAATTATTAAGAAAACAAAAAACCACAGGCGCAAATCTGTGGTTTAGTTTATATTAAGTTGAAGATATCAAATTAAATATGAATTACCTCTCCATAAGCAGCTGCAGCTGCTTCCATAATCGCTTCAGAAACTGTTGGGTGCGGGTGTATAGCTTTGATGATTTCGTGACCTGTAGTTTCTAATTTTCTTGCAACAACAGCTTCAGCAACCATATCCGTAACACCATCACCAATCATGTGGCAACCTAACCATTCACCATATTTTGCATCAAAGATTACTTTGATAAAACCGTCTGTATTTCCGTTGGCAGTTGCTTTTCCGCTTGCTGAAAGAGGGAATTTACCCACTTTAATTTCGTATCCTTTTTCTTTAGCCTGCTTTTCTGTAAGACCAACAGAAGCCACTTCTGGGTGACAGTATGTACATCCCGGAATATTGCCATAATCTATTTTCTCAACGTGCATTCCCTTGATTTTTTCTACGCACGTAATTCCTTCAGCAGAAGCAACGTGTGCCAAAGCCTGCGTAGGAATAATATCTCCGATGGCATAGTAACCAGGAACAGAAGTTTCATACCACTCGTTTACCAAAACTCTGCCTTTATCTGTCTGAATTCCCACTTCTTCAAGACCAATCCCTTCAATATTTGCAGCAATTCCGACAGCGGACAATAAAATATCAGCTTCAAGAGTGATGTTTCCGTTTGCCGTTTTTACCGTTGCTTTTACGCCTTCACCGCTTGTATCAACACTTTCTACAGAAGCATTGGTCATAATATCAATACCAGATTTTTTCAGAGATTTCTCGAGGTGTTTAGAAATTTCTTCATCTTCTACAGGAACAATGTTTGGCAAGAATTCAACAATGGTAACTTTGGTCCCCATCGTGTTATAGAAATCTGCAAATTCTACTCCGATAGCTCCGGAACCTACAACAATCATAGATTTAGGTTGTTCAGGAAGAGAGAGCGCCTGTCTGTAGCCAATTACTTTTTTGCCATCCTGAGGAAGATTCGGCAATTCTCTGGAGCGGGCTCCGGTTGCAATAATGATATGAGTTCCTGTATATTCGGTTGTTTTACCTTCTTTATCTGTAACAGAAACTTTTTTACCTTTCTGTACTTTGGCAGTCCCAAGAATTACGTCGATTTTGTTTTTTTTCATCAAAAACTCAATCCCTTTGCTCATTTTAGAGGCTACACCACGGCTTCTCTGAATAACATTCGGAAACTCAAAACTTGCTTCCACTTTATTCAAGCCATAATCTTCAGCGTGATTAATATAATGAAAAACCTGAGCAGATTTCAGTAAAGCTTTAGTGGGAATACACCCCCAGTTAAGGCAAATTCCTCCTAAATTTTCTTTTTCGATAATTGCAGTTTTAAAACCCAACTGTGCCGCTCTGATTGCGGTAACATATCCACCAGGACCACTTCCGATGACAATAATATCGTAATTCATTAGTTTAAAATTTTTATGCGAATTTAAGGAAAAATATTGGATCTTGAACGTTATCAAACAGCAGACTTCCCCTACTGATTAACAAAAAAGAGCATGCTTTGTGCACACTCTTTATTATGTTCTTCTATACAATGATTTTTTAAGAAAAATTATCTTACAGATTTTAATAGTTTTTTTTCGTTTCTGTACCTTTCATTTAAAGCTTTCAGCTGCTGGCTTTTCATTTTTTTTGTGGCAAGCGGATGTTTCAGAATTAATTTTTTCTCAAAATTATATTTTTTATCCAGCTCTTTTGCCTTAGCGTTGTACAATTCAGTTTTTGAAGGATGTGGCGGAACAGGCGGGCGTTTCTGTGCAAAAGCAGTTGTGGTGAAACCAAGCAATAATACTGTTGATATAAATAAGTTTTTCATAACATTTTATTTTTTGATATTTAAAGGAAAACCATTCATTGGATTTTGAAATGAATATTACACATACTATACCAAATTATTCATTGCTATTTTTAAACTATTTCTTTATTTTTATATCTTGAAAATTCATTTACATTTATGAAAAAAAGTACTTTAACCCAAGATAATATTTGGATGAAAGAGCCCGAAGAACACGACTTCCCCGCTGCTCAGGATTACCTGGAACTGCTTTTGGTTCCCGATGCTGCAAAAAAAATTGTTGAAGATCTCAAAAAAGCTCCCACGATTATAAAAAAATCTAAAGATATTCTGAGAGCAAGCAGACTTCCATTATTGCCGGAAACCAATATTCAAGTTAAAGAAAATCTGAAAAAAGTACAGAAAAATAAAAAATTGTCGCCCATATTGCTGATGAGAGGGCAAAATGATCTCATTATTGCAGATGGTTACCATCGCTTATGTTGCAGTTATTATCTTACGGAAGATATGGATGTTCCGTGCAGATTAGTATAACCCCAAATCAGAAATTGGTTTGAGTTTTTACTTTAAAATACATTTCAAAACCAATTACTGTATTTCAATATTTTGCTTTAAAGGCAGATTTTTAGAAGAATTTCCTACAAAAATTCTGTATGTACCTTTTTCTACAGTCCAGCTCATTGTTGAATCCAAAAACTGAAGTTCTTTTACAGGAAGCTCAATAGAAATACGTTTTGATTCTCCGGGTTTTAAAAATACTTTTTGAAAGCCTTTCAGCTCAATAACCGGTCTTGAAACTGATGCCAGTAAATCTTTTACATAGAGTTGTACAACTTCGCTTCCTGCTTTTGAGCCTGTATTTTTCACATTAATTTTTGCAATGATAGTATCATTTTCTGCAAATTTTGACTGATTTAATTTTAAATCTGAAATCTCAAAAGTGGTATAGCTTAGCCCAAAACCGAACGGGTATAACGGTTCACCACTCAAATCATAATAATCATTTCCTCTTCCTGTTGGATGATGATTGTACGTTAAAGGCAATTGTCCCTCCTCAACCGGAAATGTAATGGGTAATTTTCCTGAAGGATTTTCTGCACCAAAAAGCACTTTTGCAACCGCATTTCCGCCTTCTTCGCCGGGATACCAAACGTCTAAAACTGCTCCTACCTGATCTTTCCAGTCCGTGGTTTTTATAGCAGAACCGCCCACTAAAATAACTGCGGTTGGTTTGTTTAGTTTTGAAATTTCATGAATAAATTCTTCCTGATTTCCCGGAAGGCTCAATGAAGAACGATCCTGAAATTCACCTTCATGAATTCCTGCCGTAACGATAATGTAATCTGCATTTTGAGCTAATTTTACAGCATCTTTAAAATCTTTTTGATAATCATTTAAACCATAATTCCAAACCAGTTCTATATTGGCTTCTCCTCTGTTTTCGCGAAATTCTACAGCAATATTATATTTTTGACCTTTAGTGAAATCCACATCTACTGTTTGGGTTGAATAGCTCAGTTTTTCCCAATTATCAATCAATAATTTTCCATTTAAATATAATCTGAAACCATCATTTCCACGAAGTCCCAATTGATATTTTCCTGATGTTGGAGCATCCAGTTTGCCTGTCCAGCGGATGCTGTAATTATCCGGCTGAAGCTTTTCGGGATTTGGAGAATATAAAGTCCATTTAAAATTCAACTGTTCGTCCTGTTTTTCAAACTCTGGAGTTCCTTTTAAATCGGAATTAGAAAAATAAATCCCTTTTAAGCCTTTTTGGTTTTCAGAAGATAAAAATTCCGCAGGAACAGTTACCAACTTTTTCAAATTCCAGTCAATTCCTTTTGAGTAGGTGATTTCGACATTTTTATTTTTAACGAAATTTTTAATTCCTTCCAAAATATTCACTTTTTTATTTCCCGGTCCCGAATATCCTCCCAATCTTGCATCTAAAGCATCCGTCCCAACCACCAAAATCTTTTTATAATTTTCTGAAATGGGAAGTGTTTTGTTATGATTCTGAAGCAAAACAAACGATTCGGCAGCTGCCTTTTCCGCCAACGGTTTATGATTGATTTTCTTTAGCTCAGCCAAATCTTTTTCGGAAACATAGGGATTTTCAAAAAGACCCAATTCAAATTTCGCTCTTAAAACTCTCGCCACCGCATCATCAATTCTTTCCTTCGAAATTCTTCCATCCAAAAACGGCGGAATAAACAATTTATAATGTTGATATTCGGTTTGAAAAATTACATCAAGTCCTGCATTAATCGCCTGTGCAGAAGCATCATCATAATCTTTTGCCGTAAAATGCAAAACGTTCGCCCCGCCAACCGCACTTGCATCACTAATCACGAAACCCTTGAAATTCCATTCGTTTTTCAATTTTTCGGTTAATAACCAATGATTTGCGGTTGATGGCCTTCCGTCCAAGAGATTATAAGAAGTCATCACAGAACGGCTTTTTCCTTGATTAAAAGCTTTTTGAAAGGGAATTAAATGCGTTTCTTCCAAATATCTTTTGCTCCAATGAATTGGATATGAATCTCTTCCGCCATCGCCCACATTGGCCAAAAAATGTTTTGGAGTTGTAATAATACCCAGATTTTCAAAAGAGCTGACGAAATTCACCCCCATCACGGAAGTCAAAAACGGATCTTCGCCGTAGGTTTCTTCTGTTCTTCCCCATCGAACGTCACTCGCCAAATTCACGACGGGTGTCAAAATCTGACGAATTCCTCTCAGTTTAGATTCTTTTGCAATCGCTGTCGAAACTTGTTTCATCAACTCAGGATTAAAAGTTGCCGACAAGCCTATTGCCTGTGGAAAAGCCGTTGCTCCTTCACGCATCAACCCGTGCAAAACTTCGTCAAAAGGGATGATGGGAATTCCCAATCGGGATTCTTCCACAAAATATTTTTGAATGGCATTGATTTTTTTTGCCAGCCTTTCTGCATCTTCATTGGCATTATATTTCAGCAATTGTCCGGCAACGCCACCTCCCGGATTTCCTGCACTCACCTGTAAACCAAAAATTCCGTGGGAATACTGCCCTTTCGGAACGTTATCCAAATCTCCGGGAATCATAAAACACTGCCAGAATTTTTCTTCGGGAGTCATCCTTTTCAATAAATCCTGAACTCTGACTTCCACAGTCTGTTTCGGGTCTTTATACAAAGGTTTTTGAGCTGAAATGATTACAGAACTCAATAATGAAAAAGCTATTATTTTAAAACGAAACTTAAAGTACATACATAATTTGATTTAATTATTGTTCTTTTGTCATTAAACATAAGAACCAAAGTTCAAGACGGATTCTTCTGCTAAAATTTGGAAAAACTTCCTTAACACTTCCGAATCCTAAGTCATTTTTAAGTCTTCGCCAATTCAACTATTGTGTAATCTGAATTACCGTTGAATATTTTAATTGAGTTCTTTCCTTTGGTAAATTGAGTTCAATTGAATTTCCTGATTTTTTCCATTGAATTCTGCCTGATAACCCTAAAGCTTTTAATGATTTTGGGTTAAAATTTTCAGGAATAATAAATTTCAGCGTTGATGGCGATTGATAATCTGACTGATCGCTCAAATGAAAAATATTTACTGTTTTTCCGTCTTTACTCTGTGTGTAATAAAAATTTCCTTCGTGGTAAGGAGCAACACTTCTCGTTGCAAAAACCGCCGACTGATTTTTATCCATCCAACCGGCAATTTCGCTTAATCTTTTATAAACAATCTCATCATAATCTCCGTTGGGCCCTGGAGCAATGTTCATCAGGTAATTTCCACCTCTTGAAATGATTTTCACCAGCGTTTCAATAATTTTCTGGGAAGATTTATAATTGTCATTCGGGACATACGAAAAAGAATCGCCCATCGTAATGCAACTCTCCCACGGAATAGAAAGTGCTTTTTCCGGAACAGCCTGTTCCGGTGTCACATAATTTTCCCATTTTCCGGGCACAGTGCGATCTACAATAATAATTCCGGGTTGGTTTTTTCTTGCCATTGTCCCGATTTTATCCATATCAATATCCTGCTCTACTTTAATCGTTCTTTGCCATTCAACATTTGGATCGATGGTATGAAACGGGCGAACCCAGCCTCCGTCCAGCCAAAGAATATCAACTTTACCGTAATTTGAAGTGATTTCATTCAACTGATTAAAAGTGAAATCTTTGAAATTATTCCATCTTTCAGGATACTTTTTCGGATCATAATTTACATTTCTGTCTTTCGGCGGAAAGTATGACCACCAATAATTATCGGAATGCCAATCTGGTTTCGAAAAATAAGCTCCTATTTTGAAACCTTCTTTTCTGAATGTATTGAAAATTTCTCTCGTTACATCCGCTTTAGGATTTTTAGAAAAAGGTGTTTTGGAAGAAGTGATTTTATAATCAGACTGTTGGGTATCAAACATTGCAAAACCATCGTGATGTTTTGTAGTAAAAACCAAATATTTCATCCCAGCTTTTTTGGCTGCATCTGCCCATTTTTGTGGATTTAATTGTGTGGGATTGAATGTCGTCTGAAGATTTTCGTAATTTTTCACATAATCATAGTAAGATTTGCCATGTTCGGGTTTTCTCTGCGTCCAGGATTCGTCTTCCGGGCAAATGCTCCAGCTTTCCACAACTCCCCACTTGCTGTACGTTCCCCAATGCATAAACAGTCCGAATTTAAGATCCTGCCAATTTTCAAGATTCTGAATAACAAGTGGATCTGTAGGTTTCTGATAACCATCAGACACATTATGAGCTTGTGAAAAAAAAGTGGAGGAAAGGAGAATTGAAGAAAAAAATAAGGCTTTCGTTTTTAGCGTGGCAGACATTAATTTAGTTTTTGCTAAATTAATGTTTCCTCAAGAAAAGGCACAAAATATTTCATTTTAAAATAAACTACCCCGAGGCAAGCCTCGAGGTATTGGTTAATCCCATAACTTGAGTTGTTCGCCGTGTATTTTTTCATACTCCACTTCTTTCCCTTGATTTTCAATATATTTTCGAATGACGTCTTTATTTCCATATTGACCAACCGTGTTAGCGTAGTAATCGCTTGTCCATAAATTTCCTCCCCATAAAATTCTTTTTATCTCTGGATGAGATTTAAACAATTCTCGTGCACTCAAACTTTTTATCATTGTTATTAATTTTGAAACTGAGATATTAGGAACACTTTGAACTAAAAAATGAACGTGGTCAGATTCATATCCAATTTCTACAAATTGAACTTCATATCTCTCCGAAATACCAATACAAATCAATTTGAGACTCTCTCCTATTTCCTTCGTTAAAACTTCTCTTCTATATTTCATTGGAAAAACCAAATGATATAAAAGCAAACTTTTATTGTGTCTTTTGTAAATATGTTCATCCACAAGTCAAATTTACACTTTTTCAAAGCGTCTTGAAAAACCCTCCGTTTTTCAAACTTTTCCGCTTTTACCCCGAGGCAAGCCTCGAGGTATTCTCTTCGAATAAAAATTGAGAATAGCACTTCATTTCAGGAAAATGATGTATTAATAAAGCTTCTTTAAAAATAAAATTTGAATTTTTTATTGATATTCATTAAAGAAAAACGACTTCACTCAGTCTGACAACACTTTAAAATTACAGGTACCACACTGAGTAAAATCGAAATATCTAAACAAATTGTGTTGATTTTATAAAAGAAATTTTCTCAAGAAAATAACCATTACTATTTATTTTTCATAGTTGATCGATAAGCTTCTACCAATCTTACAAATTCTGCTCTGTAGCCTTCTTCGTCAATACCTTTTCCTTTTTTGGCAAGATTTTGAATGTCCTTTAAATCTTTATTTTCAATTAAATCTGAATTTCTTAAAACCAAACCAAACCATGCTACGGCGGAAGCAAACTTAAAATCTGTACTTGCAGAACTAAAGGACGGACTGCTGTTTTTCACCACCTCAACAATTTCATAACTTTTGTCACCATCTGGTTTTTTATATCGGAATTTTACGGTTGCCAGTTCGTCGCTGAAATTTTGTGAAATTATACTGTCAGAATACTTCAACTCTGTTTCTTTAGGCAAAAATTCAGAAGAAACATTGTTAGGAATAATTTCGTACAAAGCCGTAACGGTGTGACCACTTCCCAATTCTCCTGCATCAATTTTGTCGTTGGTGAAATCTTCATTTTTCAGTTTTCGGTTTTCATAACCTATTAAACGGTAAGATTTTACATATTTAGGGTTAAATTCAATCTGAATTTTCACATCCTTGGCAATGGCATACATATTCCCGGCAAATTCTTTTCCCAGAAACTTGTTGGCTTCCTGAAGATTATCAATATAAGCATAATTTCCGTTGCCTTTGTCTGCTAAAGTTTCCATTCGGTTATCTTTAAAATTCCCCATTCCGAAACCTAAACAGGTAAGAAAAACTCCCGATTTTCTTTTTTCTTCCACCAAAGTCTGGAAGTCGCCCGTTGAAGAAGCCCCAACATTAAAATCTCCGTCTGTTGCAATAATAACACGGTTATTTCCCCCTTTTATAAAATTTTCCTGAGCCAATTTATACGCCAATTCAATTCCTTCTCCACCTGCGGTACTTCCGCCTGCCCGAAGATTATCTAAAGCTTTAATAATTTTGCTTTTTTCTTTGGCTGAAGTTGGTGGTAAAACCATTCCTGCGTTTCCGGCGTACACTACAATTCCTACTTTATCTGTTGGTCTCAATTGATTGAGAAGAACTTTAAAAGAAGATTTCAAAAGCGGCAATTTATTGGGTGCATCCATCGAACCTGAAACATCAATCAGAAACACAAAATTTGAATTCGGAAGTTGATCTGTCGGAATTTCTTTTCCCTGCAAACCGATTTTTAATAATTTATGCTTTTTGTTCCATGGAGAATCATTGTATTCTGTATTGATTGAAAAAGGTTGGTCATTTTTCGGCTGTGGATAATTATATTTAAAATAATTAATCATTTCCTCTATTCTTACGGCATTTTTATTAACATACTCGCCGTTATTAATCATTCTTCGGATATTGGAATAGGCTGCATTATCTACATCTATGGAAAACGTAGAAACCGATTGGTTTTTCGTGAGTTCAAAAGGATTTTCTACAAAAGCATCATATTCCTCATTATTTTGCTGAATCTGACTGGCTTTTCTGATGCTGTCCTGAATTTTTTGAATTTGCTTGAAAGCTTTTCTCTCTTTTCGGGAAAGTTTTTTGGTTTTAATAACAATAACTCCGTTTGAACCTCTGCTCCCATAGATTGCTGTAGCAGAAGCGTCTTTTAAAACTTCTATATTTTGAATTGAATTCGGATTGATTTTGCTAAAAACTTCTCTACTTTGAGGAACACCATTCACAACATATAATGGCTGTGTATTTCCGCTAAAACTTGAAATTCCTCTAATAATAACTTGTTTGGAAGAGCCTGGAATCTCTGAGTTGGGAATTACCTGCAAACCGGAAACAGTTCCGATTAATGCCTGAGAAATATTATTTTTTTGTTTAAATTCATTTCGAATATCAAAATTTGAAGAATAATTCTGATAATCACCCATTGCTATAATAGGCGCAGAATGATTCAGAATTGAATATTGATTTCTTTCTTTAACGACTTCAGAGGAAGTGTTTGATGTCGCACTTGAAGTATAAAATTGATTTTTTACTGTTCTATAACCTTTTACAACTATTTCTTCATTACTAGGCTTTACATCTTCTTTATCTAAAACCCCATCATGATCTGGTTCCATGTAAACAATATTATCTTTTGTAATATTGGAATTTTGTGAAGAAATTTCATTATGATAAACAGGAGATATTGTAGGTTCTGGAGTTATGGTTTGATGTACCAAAATTTCAGGTTTCTGAATTTCTTTTTGAACACTCATTTCCTTTTCAATATTGGTTTTCGCTACACTATCAATTTCCTGAATTTTAGAATTAACTTTTGGTGAAACCGTATTTTGAACAACAATATTTTTTCCGCTTTCAGAACTATTATTTTTCTGAATGAAATAAAATGCTCCCAAACCGATCATTAAACTTGCAGCAATGCCGTAAGGAAACCAAATGGGGATTATTTTCTTTTTATCGTCTTTTTTATCTAATTTTTCTTCAACTTTTGCCCAAATTTTGTCAAACCCAGGAAAAGTAACAGGTTCTTCCAAAGATTGGGAAGCCTCATTGAATTTTTTATCTATATCGTGATTGTTTTCCATTTTGTAAAAGTTTTAAATGTTCTGATTAACCAAAAGTTCCTGAAGTTTTTTTCTTGCAAAATTCAGCTGCGATTTTGAAGTTCCTTCGCTTATCGAAAGCATTGCTGCAATTTCTTTGTGAGGATATCCTTCAATGGCAAAAAGATTAAAAATTGCTCTGCAGCCTTCCGGCAGAAAATTCAGTAGTTTAAGAATATCTTTCTCGAAAGAAATACTGTCTGTAGGAGAATCTGCCGATTCCAGAAACTCTTCATCTAAAGAAACGTCAAGAGCTTTCATGCTTCTTAGCTTCTGCAAACATTCATTTACTGTAATTTTCTTTGCCCACGATTCAAAAATATCATGATTCTGAAGCTGATTAAGTTTTGTGAAAATTTTATAGAAGGAATCGGCTAAAACCTCTTCTATATCCTCATCATTTTTAAGGTAACGCTTACAGACTGCGTAGAGCTTACCCGCCATTTTTTCGTAAACTTTCCGCTGGGCATTTCGGTCGTTTATTTTACATTGTAACAGTAATTCTTTATCCATACTCTGGCTTATACTCTTAAAGATGCGGGAAATCTATGAATGGTTGGAAAATATCATTACTTTTTTTTAAAACTATCAAAATACGTTGATTGAGCTTAATTTTTTTCAATTAAAAAATGAAAATACATTAAAAAAACTTATCAAAACAAATAATTTTAACCCTTCTTTAACACTAAATCTTGTAACATATTCTTAACATTGCTGACTATTTAATTACTGTTTAAAGCTGATAGGAAATTTAATTATAAGTTAACAATCATCTTTAAAACTAATAGATTTACTTATGAAAAATAAAAGATTTGCATCTTTACTTTTGGTTTTATGTACCGGAAGTATGATGTTTGCTCAGGATGACTTAATTAATAAATTAAAAAACAATCATTCTCAGAATGCTAATTTCCAATTTACTACACTGAAAGATGTTGGAGCTACTTCGGTGAAAAACCAAGGTTCTTCGGGAACTTGCTGGAGTTATTCCGGAAACTCATTTCTGGAGTCTGAAATGCAGAGAATGGGTAAAAAACCTGTTGATTTAGCTGAAATTTTCACCGCAAGAAATTCTTATCATGATAAAGCTAAACTCTATGTTTTAAACAGTGGGGCAATTAGTTGGGGCGATGGTGGAGAACTGCACGATGTTATCAATATGTATAAAAAATATGGTGCAGTTCCGCAGGAAGTTTACACCGGTCTGAAAACAGGGCAAACTTTAAATAATTTTAAAGAAATGCAGGATAAGCTGAAACCAGTTTTAGACAGTTTGGTAACAGCTTCTTCTAAAGCAAAACTCTCAGATAACTGGATGAATTCTGTAGATGCTGTTTTAGATGCTTATTTGGGTAAAGTACCAACCAATTTTACCTATGAAGGTAAAAATTATACGCCAAAAACTTTTGCCAAGGAAGTTGTGGGAATAAATCCTGAAGATTATGTTGAAATTTCTTCTTATAAAGATTATCCTTATTACCAGAAATTCGTAGTTCCTATTCCTGATAACTGGAGCCATGATTCTGACTGGAATGTTCCGATGAAAGACCTTACAGCCATAATAGACAATGCAGTAAACAAAGGATATTCTGTAGGTTGGGCAACAGATGTTTCTGAACCTTATTTTTCTTATAAAAATGGTGTAGCTTATGTTCCGGATACCGATTTGGATCAAATTACCAAAGCCAACAGCGGAACTCTGTTCACCGAGCCTAAGAAAGATAAAACCATTACGGAAGATATGCGCCAAAAAGCATTGAATAATCTTTCTACAACAGATGACCACGGAATGCACATTGTAGGTTTGGCAAAAGACCAAACAGGTAAAGAATATTACATGGTGAAAAATTCTTGGGGTGTTACCAACGATTTTGCAGGATATTTATATGTAACAAGACCTTATGTAGAATATAAATCTACCGCAATACTGGTTCACAAAAATGCAATTCCGAAAAGCATTAGAAAACAACTAAAACCAACGAAAAGTATCGGTCTATAAATCGCCGATTGAAAATAAAAAAAACAGAGTCGCTTTACAATATGAAGCGACTCTGTTTTTATTTTATAAGAGAGGTAAATACCTTTCTGAAATAATATTGAGATGATGAATATTATGTCCAACAATAAGCTTCCCTATTGTTTCCGCAGATATTCTGTTTCCGTTGGCATTTCCCACATTTTGTAAAGCTGAAGAACGGGCACTTTTTAAAAGAATTTCAGATGAATTTCTAATCAATTTATACTCTTCAATTAGACTTTGTAAAGACCTTTCGTTAGCAAAAGAATTGTTGGCATAGCTGTTTTCATCAAAACCGGGTAGTTCATTTTGATCTCCTCTTGCAATCGCGAGAATTCTGTACTGAAAAACTCTTTCAGTATCCGAAAGATGTAAAAGCAGTTCCTTTAAAGTCCATTTTCCTGTATCATAAGCAAAAAGAGATTGCTTTTCGAAAATATCAGAATAGATTTCCACAGTTTTCTTACCACTTTCTGTTAATTCTTCTATCCAGTTGTCAGACGGAATTAAATTTAAATACCTCTGAACATATTTTTCAAAATCATTCATAATTTAAGTTGAAGAGTTAATCATTATCAAAAAGCAAAAATATTATTCAAACGAAACAAAAAAAAACATCTGCTTTAAAAACGGATGCTGAGTTTATTTTAAGAAAAAGCTCTTTCTAAATCTGTAATAAGATCTTCTGCATCTTCAATCCCAACACTTAGGCGAACCAAGTCGTCGGTAATACCCAATTCTGCACGTTTTTCTGCAGGAATGGAAGCGTGAGTCATTAGAGCGGGATGATTTGCCAACGATTCTACTCCACCCAAAGATTCTGCCAAAGTAAAAACTTTCAATTTTTCTAAAAACTTAATGGCATCTTCTTTTTTCCCGGACTTAAATGTGAAAGAAACCATTCCTCCAAAATCTTTCATCTGAGTTTTTGCCAATTCGTATTGAGGATGAGATTCTAATCCCGGATAAATAACATCTGCAACTGAAGGATGAGATTCTAAATATTTTGCCACAGCCATTCCGTTTTCAGAATGTCTCTGAACCCGCAATGCCAATGTTTTAATTCCTCTCAACACCAAATAAGAATCGTGTGGTCCTAAAATTCCACCGCTTGCAAACTGAATAAAATGAAGTTTCTCTCCTAGTTCTGCATCTTTTGCTACTAATGCACCTGCAATAACATCAGAATGTCCTCCCAAATATTTTGTAGCTGAATGCATTACAATATCTGCTCCCAAATCTATTGGGCGTTGCAAATACGGCGTTGCAAATGTATTATCTACTGCAACCAGAATATTTTTTCCTTTGGCAATATCTACAACCGCTTTTATATCTACCAACTTCATAAGAGGATTGGTTGGAGTTTCAATCCAGATTAACTTAGTTTTATCGGTAATAACATCGTTTATTTTTGAAGCATCATCAAAATTAACAAAGGTAAATTTTAACTGATATTTTTCGAAAAGTCTGGTAAACATTCTGTAAGTTCCGCCATACAAATCGTCTACCGCAATTACCTCATCGCCCGGATTTAGTAATTTCAAAACACAGTCTATTGCAGCCAAACCAGACCCGAAAGCCAAACCTCTTGCACCATTTTCGATGCTTGCCAAAGAGTCTTCTAATGCCTGTCTTGTAGGATTTGCTGCTCTCGAATATTCGTATCCGGAATGTACTCCAGGAGATTTTTGCGCAAATGTGGATGTTAAAAAAACGGGAACATTTACGGATCCTGTTGCAGATTCGTGGTGTTGCCCTCCGTGTATAACTTTTGTATTAAAATTCATTGTTTTTCTATTTTGAAAATATATCATTTTAACAATTTAGCAATGATTATTAGATTGTTAGATTATTAAAATCACATATTAATTTTTTACATTTTTATTGCTGATTTTATGGCAAATTCTTCTGCAATCTGCTCAATCCATTCTGCAACATCATCTTCACCGGTTGCTCTCTGGTAAGTATTTCCTAGGGATACCAAAATCTGATGAATAAACATTTTCATTTGGTCTACAGGCATATCTTTTGTCCATAAATCAATTCTTAGAGCTTCCATTGTTTTGTCGTCCCAAACGGAGATCATCGTTGCTTTTGTTTCTTCCTTTTCAACGCCTCCGTCCTGTGCATTCCAGGTGATGTTTTCCGGAATGTGATTTTCGTCCAGCTCTACATCTATCGTTATCTGAGTTTTTCTCATTATTTATTATTCTGAATATATTATTTTGATATTAAAAACTGCTTTCAGCTTTAAATTTATTTATCTAATTTCGGCTTGTAACCTGCTTTGTTGAATATATCTGTTGCATCCATTTTCAAAAAGTCGGTAAGTTTTATCTCCGGATTTTTCTTTAAGAATTCTTTACATATCTGCCAACCGGTGTACACTCCCACCATTGGAGAAGATTCATTATCTATTTCTGTATAAAATTTCGAAAAAGGTCCCGGATTGATGAAACGGTCTACCAAACGATGATCGTCACCAAAAATCAGATTATTCTCTACAAAATAATTGTAAATATTAGCTTCATTGGTTACAGCCCAATTGTATTGCTTTTGATCGTAATCCATTTTAAGATAATTCGGCAAATCGGGAAGAAAAGCATCCTGAAGAATCATCATTTTTCCGTTATAAACCAATAAATCCACAAATTTCTGATGATCCGGAGAGAAAGGAACAATTTTCTCAATAAAAACCTTAGAAACTTTTGGAATAATATTGTTTGGGTTCATTGATTTTTGAAAATACTCTTCCAAGCCTTTATAATTAGGATTTTTGTATCCCATAAATCCGGAAATATCGATGAACAGAAAATTGGTTTTCTCATCATACAGAATAGGGTTCTGAATCATCTGTAAACTTGATGAAAATAAAAATACTTTAGGATTTTTAAAATCCGGAAAATAGTATTTAATATGCGAAAATAAATCCTGAAGATCTTTTTCTAATTTTGCCTGATCTATTTTAGAAGCTGCTTCTTTATAAATCTTAATTTCATCAGCATTCACTTTATTTTTAGCAAAATCCGCATCAGAAACGGTACCCTGAAACCAAGGAAACTGAGCTTTAAATTTCTCCAGCGGAATATTGGGATCATAAAACATCTTAGAAAGATCCGTAATCTGCACTTTTTCAGCAGGATTTTTGATTTCTACTTTCCATTGTGCTTCCTCTTCCTTTTTACAGGAATTCAAACTAAATACTAATGCCGCAGATATAATAGCAATTTTAAAAATCTTCATTATTTTTACATGAAATTTAAGTGTACAAAAATAAGGATATAAATATAAAATCTTGTGGGAAAAGTTTTTTTTGTACTCAAAGAATTATATTTACTGAATTAAAGGAAAAAAAACAAAGGAAACCATTCCTCAACCAAACTAGCATTATAAGGTTACCACCGAATTTAATGAAAAGAAAAAATATTCGTTGGGTATAAAATAAAAGATCAAAAAAAATAATAAACAATCAATGCAAACACAAAAAGTAATAGACCATATTGTAAAATGGCTGAAAGATTATGCTGAAAAAGCGAACGTAAAAGGATATGTTCTCGGCGTTTCAGGAGGTGTAGATTCTGGTGTTGTATCTACACTTTGTGCAATGACAGGGCTTGAAGTTCTTCTTCTGGAAATGCCTATCCGCCAAAAAGAAGATCAGGTGAACCGAGCAAAAGAACATATTGAAGATCTGAAAAAAAGATTCCCTAACGTTCAGGGAGAAACCATCAACCTTACTCCGGTTTTCGAAACATTTGAAGATATCGTAGAAAATCATGTTGAAGGCAGATGGAGCAACAATCTTGCTTTAGCCAACACAAGATCGCGATTCAGAATGGTTACGCTATATTATTTCGGACAGCTTCACCAGCTTTTGGTTTGTGGAACCGGGAATAAAGTTGAAGATTTCGGGATCGGTTTTTACACTAAATATGGTGATGGAGGTGTAGACGTTTCCCCTATCGCAGATCTTTATAAAACGGAAGTCTATGAATTGGCAAGAGCTTTAAATCTTATTGAAAGTATTCAAAATGCTATCCCAACAGACGGATTATGGGATGCGGAAAGAACAGACGAAGACCAAATTGGTGCTACATACCCAGAACTTGAAAAAATACAGAAAGAATACGGAACTAAAACTGCCGAAGATTACGAAGGACGCGACAAAGAAGTTTTCCTTATTTTCGACAGAATGCACAAAGCTGCAAAACACAAAATGATGCCTATCCCGATTTGTGATATTGATGAAGACTGGAGAAATTAAATCCACTCTACCTATAAACAAAAATATCAATGCGATTCTGCATTGATATTTTTGTTTTTTTTAGATTCTTAAATTATTTCATCTTACTTATTCAGAATCATAGCGGCTTCTTTGGCTGCATACGTAAAAATCATATCTGCTCCTGCTCTTTTGAAGCACGTTAAACTTTCAATAATCGCCTTATCATTATCCAGCCATCCATTTTGAGCCGCAGCTTTCAGCATTGCATATTCTCCGCTTACATTATAAACTGCCACAGGCAAATCTATTGCTTCACGAACTTTAGAAACAATATCCAAATACGGAAGACCTGGTTTAATCATGATAATATCTGCTCCTTCTTCAATATCTTTAAAAGTTTCGTTAAGTGCCTCCCGGGAATTATGAAAATCCATTTGATACGTTTTTTTATCTTTCGGAATTTCCATATTATCTTTTGGAGCACTGTCTAAAGCACTTCTAAAAGGGCCATAGAATGAACTTGCGTATTTTGCGGCATAACTTAATATTCCTACATCCTGAAAACCACTTTCTTCAAGAGCCTCACGTATCGCAAGAACTCTTCCATCCATCATATCACTCGGAGCTACAATATCTGCACCTGCTTCCGCATGAGAAACTGACATTCTTGCCAAAGCTTCATTGGTGGCATCATTTACAATTTTACCATTTTCTATAATCCCGTCATGACCATAAATAGAATAAGGATCCAAAGCAACATCGGGCATAATAACCATTTCCGGAACTGCATCTTTAATGGCTTTAATGGTATTCTGCATGAGTCCGTTTTTATTCCAAGCTTCTTTTCCTGTATTGTCTTTAAGGTTATCCGAAACTTTCATATATAAATTTACCGCCTTTACCCCTAAAGAAAAAAGCTCTTTGCATTCTTTCACCGTAAGATCTATGCTCCTTCTGAAAATTCCCGGCATAGAAGAAATTGGTTCTTCTTTATTTTCGCCTTCCATCACAAAAATAGGCATCACAAAATCGTTAACAGAAAGACTGCACTCTCTTACCAAACCTCTCATCGACTCGCTTACTCGGAGCCTTCTATTTCTAGAATATATCATTTTTGGAATAATTTTTGAATAATTTATTGCAAATTTAAAATAAGTTGTGCAAAAAACTATTGCATTATATCATAGAATATATTATTTTTGTTAGTAATTTTTATACAAACAGTTTATTGATGAAGAAATTTTTACTCTTAATTATATTTATTTTCTCCTTTACAGGATTTTCCAGCGGAATTAAAGGACAAATTAAAGAGCCTGCATCATTTTCTCAAAAATCCGATGACGGTGTTCTTACAGCTTATCCTAATCCGGCGAAAGATTTCCTGATGGTAAAAGCAAAAGATTCCGGGCTTAAAATAAAGACCGTAAGTTTCTACTCTATTTTGGGTACACAAGTTGCGAATTACGTAATCAATAGCAATAGTGCTGAAATTAATATCCAAAGGTTAAAACCCGGAAAATACCTAATTCGATATATTTTGAGTGATAATACACAAAAAGTTACTCAAATAGTTAAGCAATAACAACATAATCCTGATAATCATCAGGATTTTTTATTTGAATTATTTAAACTTTAATTATTTAAAACAATTTTAAAATTAAATTATTGAAATAAAGCATTTTACGTTTTCTCTATTTTCTTTCATATACTTATTGCGTAACTTTCGCATTATTTTTAAACTAATTGTAAAAAAACAATTTCATGCTAAAAGCAGAACACATCACTAAAACCTACAATGCAGGAAAGAAAACGGCATTACACGATTTTAGCATAAACGTTCCCAAAGGTAGCATCTATGGACTTCTCGGTCCTAATGGTGCAGGAAAAACATCTTTCATTAGAATCATCAACCAAATTACGCAGGCAGATTCAGGTGAAATTTTTATTAATGGGGAAAAGCTCAATCCTAATCACATTAAAGATATCGGATACATGCCTGAAGAAAGGGGCTTGTATAAAAATATGACGGTTGGAGACCAGCTTCTTTACTTCGGAGAACTGAAAGGCATGAAGAAAAATGATGCCTTAAACGAAGCTAAAAAATGGTTCGACAAGCTACATATCGACCAGTGGTGGAAGAAAAAACTTTCTGAACTTTCTAAAGGAATGGCTCAGAAAATACAGTTTGTGGTTACAGTGCTTCATCGCCCGCATCTTCTAATTCTGGATGAACCTTTTTCGGGTTTCGATCCTGTAAATGCGAACCTCATCAAAGACCAAATTATTGAACTTAAAAATAACGGAACCACAATTATTCTGTCTACCCACAGAATGGAAAGTGTAGAAGAAATGTGTGATTATGTAGCGTTAATAAATAATTCTAAAAAAATAATCGACGGTAAAGTTTTTGACGTTCGAGAAAAATTCAAGAAAAATATATTTGGCGTTACTTTATCCGATTTACAAGAAGATTTATTTCTTCAATTCAAAGAAAAGTACGGAATTTTCAACATCACCAACGAAAACAATTTGGTTTCTTTCGATCTGAAAAACGAAAACGACCAAAACCTTATTTTATCCGACCTCATCAATATAGGAAAAGTAAGATCTTTTGATGAGAAAATCCCAAGTATGAACGAAGTATTTATTAATGCAGTAAGCACTAATTCCTGATTTATGAATAATATTTTTTTAATTACAAAAAGAGAATTTCTTACCCAGGTTAAGAAAAAATCTTTCATCATACTTACGCTTTTGGCTCCCTTAATGATTATTGCTTTTGGTGCCGTAATTGGGATGATGTTTAAAGCCAACGAATCTCACATTTCGATTCAGGTAGTAGATAACAGCGGAATTTTTAACAACCAGTTGAAATCTGATGACAAAATACAGTACGAATTTATCCCTTCCGCTGAAGAACAATCTAAGCTGAAAACTTTAAAAAGCAATGAAAATCTTGACGGAATTTTAATTTTACCCGCTTTAGCCTCGAACAATTTCGATGATTTGGAGAAAAACACACGTTTGGTAGTAAACACCAAAATAGGTTTTGATACCAAACAGAGAATCGTATCAGATATTACCAATGTTATTAAAAAAGAGAAAATAAAGCAGCTTGGCATAAAAGAGGCACAACTAAATGATCTTGATAAAAATTTCAGTCTTAAAACCATTAATGTATCCGAAAACAACAAAGAAGATTCAGATTTAGCACATGGAATTAAGAGCGGACTGAGCATGATTTTGATGTATGTTACATTTATGTTCATCATTATTTACGGTGTTCGTGTCATGAGAAGCGTTTTAGAGGAAAAGAACAACCGAGTAGTAGAAATCATCATATCTTCTGTAAAACCTTTCGAATTGATGATGGGTAAAATTTTGGGCGTAACCATGGTTGCACTTACCCAGTTTATCGTTTGGATATCTATGTCTGTAATTGGAGCATTGATATTGAATACGAGCTTCAACTCGGTTCAAACCAACATACCCGGAGGAAATGATACACCTTTGAGCAAGTTAGATGTTCCTCAAATTGCTACACAAATTTCCCACGGTTTACTGGAGCTGAATTTCCCTCTAATTATCTTCGTTTTTATTGTGTACTTTCTTTTAGGATATATTTTTTACAGCTCGGTTTATGCGGCAATCGGTTCGGCAGTAGATAATGAAACAGAAACACAGCAATTCACTCTATTTGCTATTTTACCCCTTACTTTGGGTATGTACGGAAGTTTTTCAATATTAAATAATCCGGATGGGCCTGTAGGATTTTGGATGTCTATTATTCCATTTACCTCCCCTGTTGCAATGATTGCGAGAATTCCTTTTGGTGTTCCGGCATGGGAAATTGCCCTTTCTATTGCATTACTTTTAGGAACAACAGTTTTCATGATTTTCTTAGCAGGAAAAATTTACCGAGTAGGAATTTTGATGTACGGAAATAAAGCTACTCTAAAAGAAATTTGGAAATGGATAAAAAACTGATTTTTTTGAAATTAAAAATCATGTTTAGTAAATTTGCACAATAAAAAGTTATTATGAATATACAAGGTAAAAATGCCATTATTACTGGTGGTGGCAGAGGTTTAGGTAAAGCAGTTGCTTTAATTTTGGCTCATGAAGGAGTAAACATCGGGATTACCGGCAGAAATGAAGAAAACCTAAAAATGACCGTAGACGAACTGCAACAGATTGGCGTTAATGCTTATTATTCAGTTTTCAGTATGGATAATGAAATTCAGGTAAAAGCAGGATTAGAATCTCTTATCGAACAATTGGGAAGTGTAGATATTCTAATTAACAATGCAGGGATTGGAGATTTTGGATCTATAGAAGATATGCCGGTAGAAACATGGGAGCAAGTAATAAAAACAAATCTTTTTGGAGTGTATTATGCGTCAAAAACAGTTCATCCTTTTATGAAAGAAAAAGGAGAAGGTGACATTATCAACGTATCTTCTACAGCAGGTTTAAAGGGTGGTCCCAATATGTCTGCCTATGCAGCATCGAAAGCAGCCGTAATCTCTTTATCTCAATCTATGATGGCAGAATGGAGAAAGCAAAACATCCGGGTTATCACTTTAACACCTAGTACAATTGCATCGGATATGTCTATTCAGGGAGGTCTTACCGATGGAAATCCTGAAAAGGTTCTTCAGCCTGAAGATTTTGCAGAATGGGTACGAGATATTCTAAAAATGAACAGACGAGCTCTTATTGCTAATGGATCTATTTTTTCTACTAATCCTTAAAAAACCAAAACCAGCTTTCGAGCTGGTTTTTTTGTATATTTAATCAAGAGTTTAATCCTTTAAAATCTTTTTACTCTGAAAAATTTTCGGAGTAATTCCTTCCATTTGTCTAAAAACACGAATAAAATAATTCATATCCGAAAAACCTGTACTGTAAGCCACTTCCCCTACCGAATGATTTTGCTTTAATAATTCTTTGGCTCTCTTTATTCTTTCCTGGACAATAAATTCGTTGGGTGAGATTCCTAATTCTTCTTTAAACATTTTAAAAAAGTTAGACTTACTTACATAAGCCATTTTTGCTATAGAATCTACAGAAAGTTTCAGATGAAGATTTTTCTTGATATAATCTGCTACAAAACCTATTCTCGATTTATTTTTCAAAGTATTTTTCTCCACAAGATTTCTTGCCTGAGTCTGCATGAGTCTTATTAACAGCTCTTTTAATGCAAAATCTGCGATTACATCTTTATAAGAATTATCATCCATTGCAATTCTCATGATATTATTGGTTGCAGAAGCCAGAGATTTGTTGTTGAGAAGATAAAATTCATTCAGAGAAATATTCCATTGAGAAGAATCATCCACCTTTGCAGCATTAAAATTGAGATGATCCAAAGCTTGCTGTACAAATTCGGGATTTAAAGTGAGAGAAATACACTGTGAAGCATCATCATCAGCTTCAGGAAAATCAATCACCATCGTTTCGCCCGGAGCAACCAAAACACTTTCTCCTGGAAGATATTCAAAATAATTGGTTTTATTTTCAAGTTTCATCCATTTTTTCCCTCTCAGCATTCCTGTAAAAGCCAAGTCTTCAAAATGCAGTTTTACATTATAAGCACTCCTGTGGGTTTCATAAATGCTAAATTCACAATTATTTAAACTGAATTTAGTTTGGTTTTCTACCAATGTATTCAGTTTACTTTCTTGTGTCAGACTGGGTTTGATGAGCTGAAATCTGTTTTGGTTCATTATAGAAGATTTTATAATCTCTTATTTCCAAATATAATGATTTTTAAAAACAGAATGAACATAAATTTCCTTAAGAAATCTTAAAAAGTCTTAAAAAGATAATTATCCTATTTTTTTGGACGATTATCCTATGACATTTATCACATTAACTTCTAGATTAGCAATAATAAATGTTAATTGAATATTAATTAAAAAAAGTGAATAATATGAGCACAACAGCAGAACAAACCCAGAATTCATCGACTTTGGCGTGGCCTGAGTTTAAATCTAAATATGATAACTATATCGGAGGAAAATTTGTTCCGTCATTGGGCGGACAATATTTTGATGTTGTTTCACCGATAAATGGGGAAGTTTTCACTCAAGCAGCACATTCTAATAAAGAAGATTTGGATGCAGCTGTTAATGCAGCTTCAGAAGCTTTCAAAACCTGGAAAGATACCTCTCCAACAGAACGTAGCATCATTCTGAACAAAATTGCAGACAGAATGGAGCAAAATCTTGAGTACATTGCAACAGTAGAAACTATTGATAATGGTAAAGCAGTAAGAGAAACTTTAGCTGCAGATATCCCTTTGGCGATTGACCATTTCAGGTATTTTGCTTCGGTAATCAGAGCAGAAGAAGGTTCGCATAATGAGTTGGATAAAGACACGGTTTCATTAATCGTTCACGAGCCGCTTGGAGTTATTGCCCAAATCATTCCTTGGAATTTCCCAATCCTGATGGCCGTTTGGAAACTGGCTCCGGCTTTGGCAGCAGGAAACTGCGTCGTTCTTAAACCGGCAGAAAGCACGCCGATCTCTATTATGGTATTGATGGAAATCATAGGTGATCTGATTCCGGCAGGTGTTATAAACATCGTAAACGGTTTCGGTGCCGAATTAGGAAGACCTTTGGTAACCAATCCAAAAGTGGCAAAAGTAGCCTTCACAGGCTCTACAGCAACAGGGCGTATGGTGATGCAGTATGCTACAGAAAATATCATTCCTGTAACTTTAGAATTAGGCGGAAAATCACCTAATATTTTCTTCAATTCTGTAATGGACGCAGACGACGAATTCTTAGATAAAGCCATAGAAGGTGCCGTTCTTTTTGCCTTGAACCAAGGTGAAATCTGTACTTGTCCTTCAAGATTATTGGTTCAGGAAGATATTGCAGACGCTTTCATCGCAAGAGTAGTTGAAAGAACAGAAGCTATCAAAGTCGGAAATCCACTAGACAAAACAGTAATGATGGGCGCTCAGGCTTCAAAAATTCAGAAAGATAAAATTGAAGGTTACTTAAAGTTAGGTAAAGAAGAAGGTGCAGAAGTGCTTACCGGCGGAGAAGCTAATCACATCGAAGGTTTCGAAAACGGTTTTTACATCAAGCCAACCATCTTCAAAGGAAATAACAAGATGAGAATCTTCCAGGAAGAGATCTTCGGTCCGGTTGTGGCGTTTACCACTTTCAAGGACGAAGCAGAAGCTTTAGAAATTGCAAACGACACCATTTATGGTCTTGGAGCAGGTGTTTGGACAAGAGATGCGCATCAGTTATACCAAATTCCACGTCACGTAGAGGCGGGTAGAGTTTGGGTTAACCAATATCACGCTTACCCAGCGGGTGCACCTTTCGGAGGTTACAAGCAATCCGGTATCGGTAGAGAAAATCACAAAATGATGTTAGACCATTACCGTCAGACCAAAAATATGTTGATTTCTTACAACAAAAACAAATTAGGATTCTTCTAAACAACTAATCGGGTAGAATAATTTGGGCGTGCCCATTTGTTTTCCCCGGCTAAACCTCATAGGTTTTTAAAACCTATGAGGTTTTCCAAAGCAAAAAACAAGCGGGTCGGGCTTTGCAGGGCTTCACTACGTTTCGGTGCTCCGCTCCGCTCCGCACTGGCTCGTTCCTCGCCACCCTTACAATCCCTCACACAATTACGTGCAGAACATTCACAAATAATTAATTCTAATTATTAATTAAAGAAATCTAATCCTTAAATAAATAGTAATTATGATCCCAAAAACAATGAAAGCGGCAGTCGTACAAGGTTACGGACAGCCATTGAAGATTATGGAAGTTCCGGTAAAAACTCCCGGCAGATACGAAGTTCTTGTAAAAGTTATCGCCTGTGGTGTTTGCCACACCGATTTACATGCAGTAGATGGTGACTGGCCGGCAAAACCAAAAATGCCATTAATTCCAGGACACGAAGGTGTAGGAATTGTGGTGGCTTGCGGACCGGAAGCTCAGGTAAAAGAAGGTGATGCTGTTGGAGTTCCTTGGTTGTATTCGGCTTGCGGATGTTGCGATTATTGTATAACAGGATGGGAAACATTATGTGAAGCTCAGAAAAACGGAGGTTACAGTGTAGATGGTGGTTTTGCAGAATACGTTATTGCAGATTCCAGATATGTAGGACATCTAAAAAGCAATGCAAACTTTCTGGAAATTGCGCCTATCCTTTGTGCTGGTGTAACAGTATATAAAGGTCTGAAAGAAACTGAAACCAAACCGGGCGAATGGGTAGCTATTTCCGGTATTGGCGGATTGGGACACGTTGCTGTTCAGTATGCAAAAGCAATGGGAATGCACGTTGCTGCGATAGATGTAGCAGATGATAAATTAGAATTGGCTAAAAAATTAGGTGCAGATTTGGTGGTTAATGCCAAAGAAACCGATCCTGGAACATACCTTCATAAAGAAGTGGGCGGAATGCACGGCGCACTGATTACCGCTGTTTCTCCAATCGCTTTCAAACAAGGAATTGATGTTTTGAGAAGAAAAGGAACCATTGCTCTTAATGGTTTGCCACCAGGTTCATTTGAATTACCTATTTTCGAAACTGTTCTGAAAAGAATTACCGTGAGAGGTTCTATCGTAGGAACCAGAAAAGACTTGCAGGAAGCATTAGATTTTGCCAATGAAGGATTGGTAAAAGCAACCGTAACTTCTGCAAAACTGGAAGACATCAACGATGTATTTGATAAAATGAAAAAAGGACAAATCGACGGACGTATTGTTCTGGATATTGCCGGACAAAATTAACTTATTATTATTTGTGATTTTTAAGCCCGGCAAATTATTCTTTGCCGGGTTTTTAGTAACTTTATAGAAGAACAAAGGGAATTTAAACTGTGTTTTCCTTAGAGTGATATACTAAAATGGCAAATTGATTAATTTGCGACTCGTAAAATTATTTTATCAATCAAAAAGAAAAAATATGGATACCAAAGATAAAACATCAAGACTTTCCGTAACGCCGGAAGCTATGGAGGTAGTTTGGGAACTGGAAAAAAAACATGGCGATCTGATGTTCTACCAAGCTGGTGGCTGTTGTGAAGGGACGCAGCCTCAATGTTTCGAGAAAGGCGGCTATTTCCCCAGAATGAATGATGCAATGATAGGCACCATCAACGGACACGAGTTTTGGATAGACCGCGACCTGTTCGAATATTGGAAGTATTCTCATTTCACTTTGGATGTGCTGGACGGTTGGGGACCGGGCGGATTTTCTCTGGAAACACCTTTGGGAAAAACGTTCAAAGTTCATTATCGCTTATTCACGCCAGAAGAACTGGAAAAGCTGGAACCTGTGAAGCGCAGCGAATGAAAAAAAAACCGTCCCAATTACTATAGGACGGTTTTTTTATTATTTGTAACCCAAGAGTTTAAGAACTTCTTCCGGTTCTTGTTTTTCTCTGAAAATTTCATACTGAAACTCTCCGTTTTCATCTTTCTGAATAAGAATATGCCTTGGCTGTGGCATTAAACAATGATGAACGCCACCATAACCTCCAATTGTTTCCTGATATGCTCCGGTATGGAAAAAACCAATATACAGAGGCTTTGTATCGCTAAAAACAGGAAGATAAATAGCGTTAGTATGCTGTTCAGAATTATAATAATCATCCGAATCGCAGGTTAATCCGCCTAAGAAAACTCTTTCATAAGAATCTTCCCAACGGTTTAAAGGCAACATAATAAAATGTCTGGAAATTGCCCATGTATCTGGAAGAGTAGTCATAAATGACGAATCGATCATATTCCATTTTTCTCTGTCATTCTGGCGTTTCTGAGAAATAATTTTATATAGATTCGCACCACTTTCTCCTACAGTAAAACTTCCGAATTCAGTATAGATATTAGGTTCTTCAACGCCTTCTTCTTCACAGAATTTTTTAATTTGAGAAGCAATTTCTTCTACCATATACTGATAATCGTAGTCGAAATTAAGGGATGTTTTTATTGGGAAACCACCTCCAATGTTCAATGAATTTACTTCAGGTGCAATTTTTTTAAGTCTTGCATATACGCGAAGACATTTATACAGTTCGTTCCAGTAATATGCAGTATCTTTTATTCCTGTATTAATGAAAAAATGAAGCATTTTCAGTCTTGCATTAGGATGCTCGGCAATTTTCTGACTGTAATATGGAATAATATCTTTATATCCTATTCCTAATCTTGAGGTATAAAATTCGAATTTAGGTTCTTCTTCGGCAGCAATTCTAATTCCTATGTCGAAAGTAGTATCGATACTTTCGGTAAGTTTATCCAACTCGCGGTAATTATCCAGAATAGGAGTAATATTTTCAAAACCTCCGTTGATCATTTCTGAAATTTTCACCAAATAATCATCCGTTTTAAAGCCATTACAAATTACCTCTATATTTTTGTCTACTTTACCTTCTTCGTACAGCGACTTTACAATATCCATATCGTAAGCAGAAGAAGTTTCTATAGAAATATCGTTTTTTAGAGCTTCTTCAAGTACAAATTTAAAATGGCTAGATTTTGTGCAATAGCAATATCTATAACTTTGCTTATAATCAATCTTTTCAAAAGCTTCTTTAAACCAGCTTTTTGCTTTTTGAATATTCTGGGAAATTTTCGGCAGATAATTTATTTTTAAAGGAGTGCCAAATTTTTCTACGACATCCATCAGCGGAATATCGTGAAACAACAAATTGTTCTCAGAAACATTGAATTCTTCAGTAGGAAAATACAATGTCTGATCAATAAGTTCCGAGTATTTTATCTTCATTTTTTAAACCAGTAAATTAAGAATGCAAAATTGCTAAAAAAGTTTGGTTTTTTAGTTTTAAATTGTATTAAAATTTCATCAAAAAACAAACATTATTATTGTCTGAATTAAAGATAGCGACTTCCCACAAATACTAGCAAATCTCCCTTTTCATACTCGACAGAAACATCTTCCTGTACCGCAAAATTTCTGGTTCCTATTCGCGAGGTAATATTCAGGCTTTCACCATTCAGACTCCAGTTCAAACCTTTTGTAAAAACATTTTCTGCGATGGGGAAAGGATAAAGAGAAACCATACAACCTTTTACATTTTTCAGGACAAAATTTTTAGGAATAAAAAAGTATTCTGAAAACTCATCATAAAACTTAATATTCAATTTTTCTTTAAACGAAAATGCTACCGTAAGATTACCCAGAAAATGATCCTGCTCTCCTCCACTTGCTCCCAAAACATCAATATTCTTATACCCTTTTTGTAAAATAATTTCCAATGCTTTGTGAAAATCGGTTTTATTTTGATCTGGCGTAAAAATGAATTTATCATCATAAACACTATCATCCGATCCAGAATGAGAATCGAAGTCGCCGGAAATAAAATCCAGTTTTTCTAATGGGAAATTTAACTGTTTCAAATAATGAAAAGCACCATCTGTACAGGCTATAAGACCAAAATCGCTGAGTTCGGGAAAAGATTTGGGCGGTTCTCCGTTAATGAATAATAATGCTTTATCTTTCATTAGGATTCCAGTATTCTTCCGGTTCGTTATTTATTTGAGAAACATATCTCGCCAATACAAAAAGATAATCTGAAAGACGGTTAAGGTATTTTATAAGTTCTGGACGAACTTCTTCGGAATCATTCAGAAAAACTAACGAACGTTCTGCTCTACGACATATTGTTCTTGCTGCATGCAGAAAAGTTGCAGATTTACCTCCTCCCGGAAGGATAAAAAACTGTAAAGGTTGCAATTTTTCATCAAAGGCATCCATCCATTTTTCCAGTTCTTCGATTTCTTTATCTGAAATAATGATTGGTAATCTCGATTTTCCGTTTGCCAGCATCAATTTATCCACAGGAGTTGCCGCTTCCGAACCTACTGTAAACAAATCGAACTGTATTTTCTTAAGCTGTTTAATAATCTGCTCATCTTCGATATGGCTTTTAGCAATTCCGATAAATGAATTCAGTTCATCAATATTTCCATAACTGTCTACTCTTGCACTTGCTTTGGAAACTCTCGTTCCTCCATACAATGCTGTTTCGCCTTTATCACCAGTTTTTGTATAAATCTTCATAAAAATCATTTTTGTGGAAGCAGTTCTGCATCCATATTTTTGTAAGACTAAATTACTTTATTATCCCGTTTCGGGCAAATAATACCTCCACTTAGTTCAATAATAACCGCATCATCGTAATAGAGATACCTAAAATTATAATGAATACTCAAATCACTCAAAAAATATCATAATAATAATCTAATATTAAAATTAAAAAATCATTAAATGATTGATGAGTTAATAATTTAATTTAATTTTTGTTAAATACTATTAAACATTTCGCAACACATACCACACCAATATCATTTTGCGTTTTATTTTTTTTATCTTTGATTCCTTATACGTATATATATGAATTTTGTGGAATGCCACGATGAACCTATCCATATCCCGGGTTACATCCAAAGTTTTGGTTACCTGATTGGCGTAGACACAGCTTCTCATACCATTTCTTTTTTAAGTGAAAATATTGCTGAAATTTTCGATATCGAGGATGCAGCATCTCTTTTGGGTAAGAAACTATCTCAATACCCTGAATTTTTCAGAACAGTTTTAGATTCTGATATCTTTGAGAATGCAGAATTTCTTTCAAGACGAGAAAACGAAACTTATTTTGATAAAATTGTTATTCAGGATAAATTGTATCATTTTTCTGTTTTCTTGTCTAATCAGTTTGCATTTTTAGAATTTGAAGCGGTTGTAGAAAATACCCTGAAAAAAATTACCAGTAAATATGATAATTTCTACATCATAGATAATGAACAGGAAATCTGGAAACAGCTTCTCAACATCATTTCTACCATTATAGATTATGACAGAATGATGGTTTATCAGTTTATGGAAGATGGTTCGGGCAAAGTAGTTGCTGAGAAAAACAATGACAATCTCGAAAGTTATTTGGGATTGCATTATCCTGAGCACGATATTCCTAAACAAGCTAGAGAATTATATCTGAAAAAGAGAAAAAGAATTTTTTCTGATGTGTATTCTCAACCTGTTAAAATTTTGAGTCTTACCGAAAAAAATATTGATCTCACTTTTGCCGTAACAAGAGCCATGTCTCCTATCCACGGGCAATACATAAAAAATTCGGGTGCAGCATCCAGTTTTAGTATATCAATAATTATTGATGACAAACTTTGGGGATTGGTTACCTGCCAAAACAGAACGGCAAAACATATTGATCTTGAAGACAGAGTACAATCTGGTATTTTCACGGTATTGGCATCTAACGCTTACTCTTCATTTAAATCGAAAAAAGAGCTGGAATACAGGCTAGACCTTAATGAAAAACTGAGTTTTCTGAAATCTGAATTTCTGAAATCTGAAAATCTTTTCGATGCACTGGATGCCAATAAAAAGGAATTGAGAATAATTCCTAAAGCAGACGGACTTGCGATTATTTCCGATCAGGACATCGTTTTGGAGGGAATTACTCCAGACAAAGAAAAGGTAAGAGAAATCATCAACTGGGCTTACGAGAATGTTTTTGATAATATTTTTGCAAGCAGCAGTTTCCTGAAAAACCACGGACAAAAACTTGGTCTTAATTCTGATACTGCAGGAATTATTATTTATTTCGTGGAAAAAAGCAAACGAGAAATCCTAATTTGGTTCAGAAAAGAGTTTGATGAGCATATCAGTTGGGCAGGAAATCCGGAAAAAGAAATTGATATATCTATACAGAATGGCGTAGAAACCCAAACCGTTTCCCCAAGAAAATCTTTTGAAATATTCTTAGAAAATATTAAAGGAAATTCTAAAAGGTGGAGTTCCAAAAACGTAATTGCTGTTAATCTCATTAAAGACCTCATCTTAGAAACATCTCACAACCAATACATTACCATTAAAAAACTGAACAATCAGCTTAAAAGAGTTAACGAAGAGCTCGACAGTTTTTCTTACACCATTTCTCACGATTTGGGAACACCGCTTACGGTAATGAAATTAAATGCTCAAATGTTGCTTAAATCTCTTTCTGAAACTGCAGATCGAAGTAAAATCAATTCTATTATTGATGAAATCGACAGCATGGCAGAAATGATGCAGAATGTACTTCAACTAAGCCGTGCAAAACATAGCGAAATTAAGCTGGAAACCATTGAAACCAATGCTACCATCCAAAAGATTACTGAAAATGCTAAAATTACATTCGACAGCCCAAAAAGTTTGGTTGTCATAAAAGAATGTCCCGAAGTTTTAGCAGATAAAACGATGCTGCATCAGGTATTTTTAAATATCATTAATAATGCTATAAAATATTCTTCTAACCAGGAAAAACCGGTTGTAGAAATTGAAGGTAGTGAGGAAGGTAATAAAATTATCTACCGAATTAAAGATAACGGTATTGGGATACCCGAAGAAAATAAACATAAAATGTTCAAAATATTCAACAGGATGGATAATGCCAAGCAATTTAAAGGAAATGGTGTCGGTTTATCTATCGTACACAGAATAATGAGCAGACTTGGAGGAAATATAGATTATGAAAGTGATAAAAATGGGACATGTTTTATTCTTACTTTTCAAAAACCTTCCACAATAACAAAAGAACTCAACAATGCTTTCTGATTATCTTAAACAAAAAACAGCAGAATATCATGATGCAGCAGAATTACTTTTCAACTCTCAAAAGATATTCAGTAAAACATTTACATTAGAAGATTACAAAAAAATAATTTACAACAATTATTTAATGCTTTTCTACGCTGAAGATAAAATATTTAGGCTTCTTGAGGATAAATATGGTGAAAAACTTCATCTTAGAGACAGAAAAAAATTACCCCTTATCGAAAAAGATTTCCAATCTCTTCATTTAAGTAACGATCAGCCTTATTTTTTCGATATTGAAAATGAACTGGAAGCATTGGAAGCTTTATACGTAATTGAAGGCTCTACTTTAGGTGGAAATGTAATTGCTAAGCAACTTTCCAGAACAGAAGGGTTTGAAAATTTGAAATTCAATTTTTTTGGCTGTTATCAGGAAAATACCGGACTAATGTGGAAAAACTTTAAAGATGTTATCGACAGTGATATTGAAGAACCCAATTACGACCAGGTTTTATCCGGAGCCCGAAAAATGTATCAGTTTTTGTTAGGAATTTCTTAAATCTATTAAAATATAATTAAAATTCCCGAAATATTGCTCAATTTTTCGGGAATTTGTACATTTGGGAAATTCAAGATTACAATAATTCAAAATAATAAATAATTAAAAAGTACACATTATGAAACTGTAAAGTTCCATAATACCATTAAAAACAATAAATAAAAAATATTATGAAAGTAACTGTAGTAGGTGCAGGCGCAGTAGGAGCAAGTTGTGCAGAATACATCGCTATGAAAAACTTCTGTTCGGAAGTAGTTTTAGTAGACATCAAAGAAGGATTTGCTGAAGGAAAAGCAATGGATTTGATGCAGACAGCATCATTAAACGGATTTGACACAAAAATTACCGGAACAACTGGCGATTACAGCAAAACAGCAGGTTCTCACGTTGCCGTAATCACTTCAGGAATCCCAAGAAAACCGGGAATGACCAGAGAAGAACTTATTGGTATTAACGCAGGAATTGTAAAAGATGTTACCGAAAATCTGGTAAAAAACTCTCCTGATGTTATTATCATCGTAGTTTCTAACCCAATGGATACTATGGCTTATCTTGTGCACAAAACATCTGGCCTTCCAAAAAATAAAATTATAGGAATGGGTGGTGCATTAGATTCTGCAAGATTCAAGTATAGATTGGCAGAAGCTTTAGAAGCTCCAATTTCTGATGTAGACGGAATGGTAATCGCAGCGCACAGTGATACTGGAATGCTTCCTTTACTGAGCAAAGCTACAAGAAACGGTGTTCCTGTAACAGAATTCCTTAGTACAGAAAAACAAAACTATGTAATTGAAGAAACCAAAGTAGGTGGAGCTACACTTACAAAACTTTTGGGAACGTCTGCATGGTATGCACCAGGTGCTGCAGTTTCTGTAATGGTTCAGGCAATTGCTTGCGATCAGAAAAAAATGATTCCTTGTTCTTTAATGCTAGACGGAGAATACGGAGAAAGTGATATCTGCCTTGGAGTTCCTGCTATTATCGGAGCCAATGGAGTTGAAAAAATCGTAGATATTACCTTAACAGAAGAAGAAAAAGCAAAGTTTGCTGAAGCTGCAAAAGCTGTAAGAGAAGTAAACGGAGATTTGAAATTTTAAATGCAGCTTTCTTTTGTAAGCATAAAAAAAGCCAAAACAGAAATGTTTTGGCTTTCTTATTGAGCGTAAACTCAATTTTGGATTTAATTTAATAAAAATACTGTAAAGAAAAAGGTTTATTAGTCAAAAATAGTTGGTAAAATTCTATGTACCACTGATTGTTACTGATGAAATAGAAAGTTTATTGAACTTTGTTTCAATAAACTTTTTTTATGGCTGAAAATTCAAAAAAAATCGTTGTTGGAGTTGTAAAAGTCTGGATGTAATTTCCTGGGGGAAGCAAAGTAAGCGTCGTTTTAAATGTAAAAACTGTGGCCTTTATTTTACTTTAGGGAATAAATCGGTTAGCTTAAAAAACAAAGAAATTTGGTTTAAAAAATGGATCGTCGGGAAACAGACTTATGAGCAGATTTCAGCAGAATCGGGATATTCCGTAAGTACACTTCAGCGGTATTTTAACGTGATGCTTGGTAAAGCTCCAAAACTCAGTTACAGCCAGAACAAAGAAGTTTATTTACTCATCGATGGTACTTATTTTTCCAATGAG
>NZ_JADQBD010000110.1:0-5561 GCF_017808115.1 Chryseobacterium sp. RR2-3-20
TCTACAAGCTAAATCGAAGATATTTTGGAGATAGCCTCTTTGAAAGGCTTATTATTGCTAACATTACAGGGTTATGATTAAAAACGGATAATCAAATTAAATAAAAAACTATATGGACAATACAATACAAAAACCAAAAAATAATATACTTACTGTAATTATTGCTTCATCGGCAGGAACACTTATCGAATGGTACGATATGTTTCTCGCCATTATTCTGGCAGGATCCTTAGCTGTAAATCTTTTTCCCGCAGATGGATCATCGCATTTTTTAGAAACCTTGGCGGTAGTCGCTTCATCTTTTATGTTTAGACCAATAGGATCATTAATTTTTGGAAATATTGGCGACAAAATCGGAAGAAAATATTCTTTTTTGCTTTCATTAATTTTAATGGGTGCATCCACTTTTTTAATAGGATGTATACCAAATTTTTCTAGTATAGGATGGGTTGCACCTATTTTACTTTTAGTTTGCAGACTAATGCAAGGTTTAGCAATTAGTGGGGAATATGCAGGTGCGGTAATTTATGTTGCAGAACATGCACCGGCAAACAAAAGAGGGTTTTATACTGGTTTTATTCAGGCAACAGTACCTATTGGTTTGTTAGTTTGCCTTAGTGTAATCTATGTTACTAGAAGCTCAATGTCAGATGCAGATTTTAATAGTTTTGGGTGGAGAATTCCTTTCTTACTTAGCTCAATATTGGTGCTTTTGAGTTATTTTGCGAGAAAGAAATTACACGAAAGTCCTGTTTTTGAAGAACTTAAAAAAGCTGGAAAAACAAGTAAAGCTCCGGTAAAAGAAGCATTTACAACAAAAGGTAATGTGAAAACAATGCTGAAAGCTATCTTTGGAGGAAATGCAGCACAAAGTTCAGTAATGCAAACGAGTTTATTTGTAACACTGTTTTTTATGCAAAGAGCTGTAAAGTTAGAAGATACCACCGTTTTATTAATAACAGGCGTAGTAACATTTTTTAGTGCGTATTTCTATCAATATTTTGGAGCTTTAAGTGATAAAATAGGACGTAAGAAAGTTTTAATTTCAGGATTAATTGCTAGTTTGATTTTAATTCCTGTATCATTTTATATGTTTATGAAAATAGGAAATCCGGATGGTTTACAAGAAGTTCATGCAATCAGTACAACGGCAACACTACAGATTATGGGAATCAGTTTCTTGCTTTCTGTTGCAGGTGCGGCAACTTATGGACCTCTTGGGGCTTTTATGTTGGAAATTTTCCCTACAAAAATCCGTTATACAAGTATGGGATTTGCACAAAATATGGGCAATGGTTTCATTGGTGGAGCGACTACTTTTGTAACAGAATTAATTAAAACTTCATTTGTAGTAAGTGCAGCTCTCACCCCATATATAGGTTTGGCTTATCCTATATTATTAGTTGTTATAGCGATTATTGTAAATGTATTGTTTGTACCTGAAACTTATAAAACAGATTTAACAACGGAGGAAAATATGGAAACCTCCGAACATTAAATAGAAACTCAATACTATCATAAAAAAGTGCAGAAATAAAATCTGCACTTTTTTGGTTTAGAATGATTTTTAAAGGCTCTATTCCTTTTTATTTCTTTGAGATATGTTTAGTTTTGCTTTTTTGAGGAATCTTAAATATACTAAACAAATTATGAAGATTAAAAAAACGAAAATACTATATACATTTACAATACTTTCCGCTATAAATATTTCTTGTGCAACTTCAAAAATTTCTGATAACAAAAATCCAGAAAAAAAGTATTCTTATGAACAAAATGAAAGAAATATTGCTGATAGTAGTAATATTTCTAAAATTAAAAAAAATACTGAAAAAGAAGATTTTAAAGTAAATCTTCCTGCCATTAAAAGAGAATTTCGTGGCGTTTGGGTTGCAAGTGTTGCCAATATCAACTGGCCTTCAAAAAATAACCTTTCTGTTGAACAGCAGAAAACGGAAGTCATCAATATGTTGAATATGCTTCAGGAGAATAATTTTAATGCAGTCATATTTCAGGTTCGTCCTTCTGCAGATGCTTTGTATACAAGTGAATTGGAGCCTTGGTCATATTTTTTAACCGGAAAAACCGGGCAACCTCCTTATCCCAATTACGATCCTCTGCAATTTTGGATTGAGGAAGCACATAAAAGAGGTATGGAGCTACACGTTTGGCTGAATCCTTACAGAGCACATCACTCCAATGGAGGAGCTCTCACAAGTCTTTCTATGGCGAATAAGCTTTCTGATATTACCATAAAACTGAAAAATGGAATGTATTGGTTCGATCCCGCAGATCCCAGAACACAGGGGCATGTTTCTAATGTTGTAAAAGATATTGTAAAAAGATATGATATTGATGCAGTTCATTTTGATGACTATTTTTATCCGTATGCAACGTACAACAGAGGTGCAGATTTTCCCGATCATAAAACTTGGGCAGCCTACCAAAGTTCTGGTGGAACATTATCCAGAGCAGATTGGCGAAGAGATAACGTAAATAAATTTGTGGAAAGAATTTATAAAGAAATTCATGCAGAAAAGAATTATGTAAAATTCGGAATCAGTCCTTTTGGAATCTGGAAACCGGGTTATCCTGCAGGAATTGTAGGTTCTTCGCAATATGACGAACTTTTTGCTGATGCCAAACTATGGCTGAATAAAGGCTGGGTAGATTATTTTTCGCCACAATTATACTGGCCTATAGATTCTAAAGGACAAGGTTTTGCATCTTTGCTCAATTGGTGGAAATCTGAAAATACCATGAACCGACATCTTTGGCCTGGTTTGAATACAGTTGAAGTAAAATCTTCCGATCGAGCCACTGAAATTAAAAACCAAGTTGAATTATCCCGAGAAATTTTAGGAAATGATGCAGGAGAAGTTCATTGGAGTGTGTCGGGTCTAACGAAAAACGCCAATATGCTTCCTGCTCTGAAAAATGGTCCTTATAAAGATAAAGCTTTAATCCCGAAAAGTCCGTGGATTAAAACGAGTTCATTAAAGAAACCAGACCTATTTATAAAAGACGATGGTTTTTTTGTTCAGGCAAATTGGAGCAGTAAAAACATAGGAAATGTATTTCAGTGGGTGCTTTTCACTCAATATAACGGGGTTTGGGAGACTGAGATTCTTACTTTGGACCAACTATCCAGGCAAATTCCAAAAATGAAATCTGAAAAAGAATTACAGGCAGTTGCTATTGTAGCTATAGACCGTCTCGGAAATGAAAGTGATTATATAGCAAAGAAAGTTAAATAGTAAAATATTTCTGAATTAAGATAAAGATATTACAAAAGCAAAGAGTCCATTTTAGAATGGACTCTTTGCTTATATATCAAATAAGGTTTTTAAAATTACCCAATCTCAATACCGTTTTCTACATTTTCGTCAGGCGTTACAAAAGATAACTTTCCGTCTGGTTTTGTCGTTAAAAGCAACATTCCCTGAGATTCTATTCCTCTAATTTTTCTTGGAGCCAGATTTAATAAAATCATGACCTGTTTTCCAATCACTTCTTCAGGAGTAAAACTTTCTGCAATACCAGAAACAACAGTTCTAACATCAACTCCCGTATCAACAGTAAGTTTAAGCAATTTATCTGCTTTTTCTACTTTTTCAGCTTCAGTAATCGTTGCTGTTCTAAGGTCGATTTTCGTAAAATCATCAAAGGTGATTTCGTCTTTCATAGGGTTTGCGTTAGGGTTTGTTTTTTTATTGTTTTGTTTGGTATTTTCTAATTTTTGAATTTGAGCTTCAATCACATCATCTTCAATTTTTGAGAAAAGAAGAGAAGCTTCATTAATTTGGTGCCCTGTTTCAATGAGAACAGACTTATTTTCAACATCAGCCCAATCAGATTTCTGAACATTAAACATATTCAGTAATTTTTCTGAACTAAAAGGCATAAACGGTTCTGATAACTGAGCCAAAGCCACAGCAATCTGTGCTCCTACAAATAAAGAATGAGCTGCCTTTTCAGGATTATCTTTAATAGTTTTCCAAGGTTCTTCGGTCTGTAAATATTGATTTCCAAATCGTGCCAAATTCATCAAAGCGGTTAAAGAATTCCTGAATTCATAATTTTCCAAAAATCCTGCAATTTCCTTAGCTGATTTGTTTATTTCCGCCAATTCAGGAGCGTTTGCATCACCTTGTGGAACAATTCCGTTATAATATTTGTGAATTAAAACGGCAACTCTGTTGATGAAGTTTCCGAAAATTCCCACCAATTCAGAATTATTTTTGGTCTGGAAATCTTTCCATGTAAAGTTGTTATCTTTCGTTTCCGGTGCAGACGAAAGCAATGCATATCTCAAAACATCCTGTTGTCCCGGGAAATCCTCTACATATTCGTGTGCCCAAACTGCCCAGTTTCTTGACGTGGAAATTTTATCATTTTCCAAATTTAAAAACTCGAAAGCCGGAACATTTTTCGGCATAATAAAATCACCGTGTGCTTTCATCATACTTGGAAAAATAATACAGTGGAACACAATATTATCTTTACCGATAAAGTGAACCAAATCAGATTCTTCACTTTGCCAGTAATCTTTCCAGTCTTTTCCGTTTTTCTCTGCCCATTCTTTGGTGAAAGAAATGTAACCAATAGGTGCATCAAACCAAACATAAAGTACTTTTCCTTCAGCATTGGGTAGCGGAACAGGAACGCCCCAGTTCAAATCTCTGGTCATGGCACGAGGTTTCAGTCCGTCATTCAGCCAGGATTTTACCTGTCCGTAAACATTGGGTTTCCAGTCGTCTTTATGTCCTTCGATAATCCATTGGTTAAGAAAATCTTCGTATTCATTTAAAGGTAAATACCAGTTTTTGGTTTCTTTCAGAACGGGAATATTTCCGCTCAACATCGATTTTGGATTAATCAGTTCAGAAGGCGATAGCGTTGTTCCGCATTTTTCACATTGGTCGCCATAAGCGTTTGGATTGCCACAATTGGGACAGGTTCCCACAATGTAACGGTCTGCTAAAAATTCTCCTGCCTGTTCATCGAAATACTGTTCGGAAACTTCTTCTGTAAATTTTCCTTTTTCGTACAGAACTTTAAAGAAATCCTGACTGGTTTCGTAATGTTTTGGCGAAGTCGTTCTGGAATATTCATCAAAAGAAATCCCCAAGTCTGAAAAAGATTTTTTGATAATTCCGTGGTATTTATCTACAATATCCTGAGGTGTTACACTTTCTTTTTTTGCTCTTATAGTGATGGGAATGCCGTGTTCATCGCTTCCGCAGATAAATGCTACATCTTTTCCCAATCTTCTGTTGAATCTCGCATATACATCCGCAGGTATATAAACACCTGCCAAATGCCCTATATGAATCGGTCCGTTTGCGTAGGGCAAAGCCGCCGTAATCATTTTTCTGTTTGACATTTTATCCTAAAGTTTTAAACCGCAAAGATAAGGATAACCGCTGAAATTTAGATATCTATATGGAAAGGATTTAATGCAGTTCAATAGCGTCCTAAATAAAAAAATAAGAAGGAATTAAAGTAACTCAAAGTATCTTTGAGGTTGTACAACAAAAAAACCTTCTTATGGATTCAAAATT
>NZ_JADQBD010000111.1:0-5365 GCF_017808115.1 Chryseobacterium sp. RR2-3-20
TCTACAAGCTAAATCGAAGATATTTTGGAGATAGCCTCTTTGAAAGGCTTATTATTGCTAACATTACAGGGTTATGATTAAAAACGGATAATCAAAATTTTTTTAGTTCTTTAAGTTTCATAACTTTATGTATTTTGTCTTCACTCATAGAACTTGTATATTTTTCAAAAATATTATTTTTAGTATTTTCAAATTCAGTTTCTATTCTATTAATAAAACTATCATGAATATTACAGAATTTTTCAATAAAATTTTGTTTATAATCTTCTAATGTTATTGTAAACGTTTTACTGTATGGCTCTAAAGTATCTCTGTAAAGGTCGACAATTTTAATTATTGTTTTTGAAACCTTATGTTCTTCTGTTACTTTCCAATTTAATTTTCTTTTAATCCACCACTTACTTTCAATTTCTCTTGTTATTGTTTCAACTTTTTCTTCTTGATACTTGTGAAGTTGATTTATATTTATTGCATTAACACTATTTTCCATTTCTGCATTAAAAGCATTAATTTCTATATTATTTGCATCTAATGAAAATTTATCTTTTGTAATTTTTTTTATATTTTCTAAGTATTTATGCAATTGATTGTTCATTTCAGAAATTAAATCTGTTTTAATACTAATTTGCATATTTTTAATTACTTCATTCGTTTCTTCAATTAGCTTAATTGCTTCATTTTTACTTAGTTCCTCCCTCTGAAATGTTTTGTTTTTTATGTCATTAAAAGACATAGTAAATTCTCTTGACTTTTGTTCAATAAAGTTTTTATCTACTTTTATTTTATTTATATCTTCAATAGCTTCTTCTTTTTTCTTATCTAATATCGCTATGTCTTTTTTTTGATTTTCTTCTTTTTCTTTTTTTTGCCCTTCTGTTATTTCTTCTAGCCTTTCTTCTTCAAGTTGAATTGATGTTTCGATCTGTTTATAAACTTTGTTTGCAATGGTTTTCAACTCTTTGTATTGTGTTTTTTTGTGATGATTTATTATATAATCTTCTAAATATAACTTCAATGCGGCTAAGCCTGAATAAACCAACTCCGAATCTAATTCACCATTAGTAATAGTTTTTCTTAATTGTTCTCTTTGAGAATTTGTTAACGGTGCATATTCTAAAAGTTGATATCCTTTATAATTATCATCTATATTGTGAATAAAATTATCTCGATAATTTCTTAAATCTGATTTCTTTTTATTTGTTAAGTTATTCTCAATTTGAGCAAATTTTGCATACTGTGCACTAATAGGAAAGATTTTAGCATTTTTAATACCTTTTCTTTCTAAAAAAGATTCCACTTTATTTAGTATTTCTTTAATTGACTTTTCTTCAATATCCTCTCTATCAATTTTATTGTATACAAAAACAATTCTGTCTATACTTTTGTTGTTATTTTTAAATACCTTACTGATTTCATCTAAAGTAAAGTCGTCATCTTTTGAATCCATTTTTTCAGGATCAAGCACATATAAAACTATCGGTAAATTTTGATTGTCTTTTAAATAACTAAACGTTTTTTCTTTATGATGACTATGCTGAGAGCTATTGGGTCCAGGCGTATCAATAAAGTGTAAATTAAAATTTGAAGTATTAAGATTTGGAATAAAACCTTCTATTTGTAATTTTAAATCAGGGTATTTTTTTTCATCGTTTGTGTCATTAATATTTTCATTAGCTTTCAAATTCCAATCTTTTAAAAACTCTGAGATGTTTCCGTTGGTATTTTTTTCTTCTTTACCATCAAAAATTGCTTTTCCAATGAAATTATGTAAATGATTATTTACAATAATATCACATGTTGTTGCGGTAGTCGCACCTGTGTCTTCGGGTAAATAGTCTTTTCCAATTAAAGCATTCAATAAAGTAGATTTTCCGGAACTCATTGTTGCAATAACAGGAATCTCTATTATTGTACTTCTATGAGTTTTAATATTTTCAATATTTGGACGTAGGGCATTTTTAACAATATCTTCTTTTGATTTTTCTGCATATTCTAAAAAATTATCAATTGCCTTGTACTTGTCTTGAATATCTTTATCATCAACAGTCTTTTCAAATTCAATATTTATTTCATTAAAAAGCTCTTTGATATATTGCTCTTCATACAAATCACAACCAATAATCTTCATTGCAAATGGATCATTGTTAGTTTCTTCTTTTACTTTTTTAATAAACTCTTTTACCCAATCTGTAATTCTTTTTCCTTGATTATCTTTTATTGTTTGTTTCAAGCTATTTTGGATGGTTGAATCGTTACATTCTATCTTAAATTCAAACATTACTGTATCATAGTCAATAATTACTTTCATTTTTTTGTCTTAAAATTATTTTACATTATAAAATTTTTAGAATATTGTATATCTCTATTCAAATTAAAATTATATATTTTATAAATTTATACTCTATATTTGTAAATGTTTCATCGAATTACATGTTATATTTAAGGTTTTTAATGCTGATGAATGGTTAATATTCTAAATTTTAATTTTCTTTTCACAAATCTACTCCCTCACCCAGACAAACCATGTCCGAGTGAAAAAAACTACTAAACTAGCATAAAAAGGTTATGAATAATTACGGTTTTCCGTAATCGGATTTTGCTTCCTTTTTATACATTTAGCATAGTTATAACTCTCAAAAATAATTCAAGAATTTCTGTTATGTTGTGTACAATTTTGTACAATTTCAAGGATGATTGGTTATTTTTGTTTTATCTCATTGTCTTAAAAATTTAATAACCATTTCTTTAATGAACAAAAACTCTACACTGTATATTGATGCAATCCGGCATTTGAAAAAAGTTATTATTCAAAACTTTGGAAAACAGATTTCAACGGCGACAGACTGTGCTTTGCTTTCGGACCGAATTGCCAAAGAGACAGTTTTCAGTATTAGTGCACAGACTATCAGACGTTTTTTTGGTCTTATAAAATCAGATTCTCATACCAGTGATTATGTGGTTAATAAATTGGCTAAGTTTTGTGGTTACAGAGATTTTTCTGGGTTTTTAGACTCTTTTTCTAATAAAGATTTGAAAGAATTTTTCAGAGAAGATGACACTTCTAAAGATTATTGGCGCAAAAGCGAAGAACTTTGTTTGAATATTTCTGAAAGCCCGGAATTGCTGGCAAATGTACATCAGTATTTACTGTCTTATCCGATGGCTAGAAAGTTTTTTCTTGAACATCATCCTATGCGCGATCTTTTAGGAACAGTTTACGATCAGTATTTTTTACATTATCTTAAATATAATAATGGCAATGAAGGAAAAATTTTTGCGTATGGATTTTTATTTTTAAGTGCGTTTTTGCAGCAGAATCATGAATTGATGAAGATGTATTTCCAACAGATTAAAAATACAGAAATTCAGGAAAATATTCATGTAATTCCGGCAGGACTAAAATTTGGCGTGGAATTATTATACGCAGATTGTATAGGGGATGAAAAAGGATTCAAAAAAACATTTTCGGAAATGAAAAAATGGAGGATTCATTACATTTCTGCTTCTGAAAAATCGGTTTGCAGTTTTGAATATTCTGTTTTAGAATTGCTCATTTTTACAAACAGAATTAAAGAAATAGAATTCCTCATCAAAAATCAGACTTTTCAACAATATCAAGACCAGTTTTATGTTCCGGAGGACCGCAAAATTACCCATGATGAAGTCTGGAAAATTCTCTGTGCCGTTGCCTATGAAAAAATGGGAAAATATAGAATAAGTTCAGATTATCTTCAGTCTGTAAATCTCGAAAATATTGGAGTAGGCTGGAAAAATTACTACTCATTATTATATTATCAAACATGTCTTAAACTTACACAAAATAAAGAAACTATCGAAGTGCAGACTAAGTTTGAAAATTTAGCACATAATACCAACTTTTGTTATTTTAAAGATTGTTTTGAAAAATAGATTAGTAATTTTGCAGTCTAAAGATGAGTAAATCTCTCAAAAATTCTCCTCAATGCGATACTTTCTTATAGTTTTCAGTCTGTTTATTTGTCAATTATTTTCTGCACAGAATATTCTTTCAGATACCGCTCAAATTATTGTTCCGAACCGCTATAATAGTGCTGAAGCAATGCAAAAACCTTATGTGATTATGATTTCCACAGACGGGTTTCGATACGATTACGCGAAAAAATACAATGCTCAGAATCTTATAAAATATGCAAGCGGAGGAATTCAGGCAAAGGCAATGCTTCCGAGTTTTCCTAGTATTACATTTCCCAATCATTGGAGTTTAATTACCGGGCTTTATCCTTCCCATCATGGTTTAATCGATAATTATTTTTATGATTATAAAAGAAAAGAAGGGTATGCCATGAATAAAAAAGAAAACGCCGAAGACGGAAGTTGGTACGGTGGAGTTCCGCTTTGGGCACTGGCAGAAAAGCAGGGAACTTTATCTGCATCTTTGCAGTGGGTAGGCTCTGCAAGTAATGCGGGTGGAATAAGACCTAGCTATTATTATCCGTATCATGAAAAATTTTCACCTTCAGAAAAAGTAACTAAAGTAATTAAATGGCTTCTGCTTCCGGAGGAACAAAGACCTCATTTTATTGCGCTGTATTTTCCGGATGTAGATGCAGCAGGACATCATTTTGGTCCAGATTCCAAGGAAACTGAAAGAGCAGTGCATCTGGTTGATGATGCAATAGGTGAATTGGTACAAAAAGTTAATCAGTTAGGTTTGAAAAATGTGAACTTTATATTTCTTTCCGACCACGGAATGATTAAAGTGAACGGCGATAAACCACTCGAAATTCCTGATATTCTTCTGGATAAAAGTAAATTCGATATCTATAATTCTCAGACTTTATTAAGAGTATATGTTAAAAATCCTGATGAGGTAAAAAGTACGTATAAGTATTTAAAAGCAAATAAAACAGAGGGTTACGAAGTGTATTTGGATAAAAAACTACCCAGGTATCTTCATTTCCGAACAAAAGATGACCGATTTGGGAGAATCGGGCAAATAGTATTAGTTCCTAAAGCACCAGAAATATTTCTTGAAAAAGGTAAAAAAACATCTGTTGGAAAACATGGTTACGATCCTAGATCTGTTCCGGAAATGAAAGCCACTTTTTTTGCATGGGGAAATCAATTCAAAAATAATACAGTTATTGATGAATTTGAGAACGTTAATGTCTATCCCGTAGTTGCAGAAATTCTTGGTTTGAAAATTGAACAGCCTATTGACGGAAAATTACGTCATATTAAGAAAATTTTACGCTGATGAACAGTAAACGATATTTATAGTTGAAAGTGTAATCTGCCCCAATTTAGGCACATTCAAAAATAGAGTTTTTTGTTAATATTGTTTTGTTGTTGTTGTAAAAATTTTGTTGGAATGTGGGAAAATCTG